>JAOZLM010000240.1 GCA_029934815.1 Desulfocapsa sp.
CCAAAGAGACAGAAGATGTAGAGCATGATCACGATCCAGGATTCAGTATCTCCTGCAAAGAGCCCTTCTGAAATGTTATGTGGGAAATCAAGGGTTCCGGTAATTACATAGATTAGAATCAATGCAGGCAGTAAGAAAAGTTTGGCCGTGGTGGTCAGATAAACGATGTACTTCTGGGCACCGGCATAACCAGCTTTATCCTGTGCATGGGCAACTAGAGGATAAGTGCAGACTGAAACGATCTCATAAAAGAGATACATGGTGAAAAAGTTATCAGAGAATGCAACACCAAGTGCTCCAAAAATTGCCAGTGCAAAACATGCATTAAAGCGGGTTTGAGCATGTTCTGCATGTGCGCGCATGTAACCTAATGAGTAGTAAACAGCGATTGTCCACAGTGATGAAGCAACAAGTGCAAAGATCATGGACATACCGTCTGCCCGAAGTGTAACCGTTATACCCGGCAGCACTGTAAACATATGGTAGACAAGAATCTTTCCATCAAGAACTGCAGGAATCAGTGACACGACAACAGCTAGTGTTATCAGAGATGCAACTGATGAAACTCCCTCACGAACATTCTCGTTTTTGCCAACAAAAAGCACACCAAGGGTGCCAATCAGTGGAACAAGAAGTGCTATGAGAAGTTTTACGGAATGGACCGTTTGAATTTCCATGACAGGTGTTCCTCTTTCCTAACCGTTTAGATCGACAAGGTCTTCAGTGTCGACAGATTTGTAATTTCGATAAACAGCAATGGTAATACTGAGCCCGATAGCAGCTTCAGCGGCTGCGATGGCCATAATAAACAGGGAGAATATCTGTCCGATGGTGGGATCCGGAGCAGTGAACCTGTTAAAAGCCATAATGTTGATGGAAGATGCAACAAGGATAAGTTCAGAAGCAATCAGCATTCCAACAAGAGTTCTTCGGGTAACCAGTCCGTAAACACCCATTCCAAAAAGTATGGCGGCAAGAACCAGGTAAGTGGTTAAGCTATTATGAAGGTTTAACATCGACATTTATTTACTCCTTCCGTGACGGGCGATAACCAGAGATCCAATAATGGCAATGAGCAGTACTATGGAAACCAGCTCAAAAACCATTGAGTAGGTAGTAAGTAACTCAACACCTATCAGCTTAACGGAACCCATGTTTACTTTAGGCATGGCAATAAAATCGGTCTTGAGGGCAAGGCCAATCATACCGATGGTTGCAAGACCTGCGGCAATGAGGCCAAGTGGACCACTCAAAGGACCGGCAGGGCCATGTTTCTTATTCTCTTCAGGAGCGGCAAGCATGATGGCGAAAGCGATGGTGATACAAACCGCTCCCACATAAATAAGAATCTGCATCATGGCAACAAATGGAGAATTTAAGTAGTAATACAGAGCTGCAACACCAACAAAACAGACAGCAAGTCCGGCAACTGCCCGAACAAGACGCTCTGAATTACATGCAATAACACCACCAATAAGTGTGATGGCACACATGATAAGGAAGACAACTCCAGCTGCTTCATCGGCGATCCCTGCAAGTCCATCTGCAGTGAGAAAGCCTGGAAGCATGGAATTTATGGTATCCATTATGTTCATGAGTTTCTCTCCTTCAATCGATTAAGAAGGTCGAAATGAAAATCTTCCTTGTTAAATGATGCAAGGTTGTATTCTTTGGAAAAATTGATAGCATCTTTATTACAACTCTCAACACACTGACCGCAGAGAGAGCAGGTTGTAAAGTTGAGATCCCAACCAATTAAGATTTTACGCTTTTTGGTTTTCATCTCACCGTCCACTTCAACTTCATATTTTTCAGTTTTGGTGGTAATAGAAATGCAACCAGAAGGGCAGGCTCGTTGACACATCATGCATGCAATGCACTTGGGCTCGCCACTTTCATCTTCAACGAGTTCAATATGACCGCGATAACGATCGCTCATCTTGATGGTTTTAAACGGATAGGGAACCGTAACCACTGGTTTGAAGAACTCCTTGAACGTGATACCAAGCCCGATTAAAAGACTCCACAGTCCCAGGAATATTTCGCTAAAATAGGCACCCATATTAAAATACCTTCAGTAATCCCGCTGTAAGCAGCAGGTTAAACAGTGAGATTGGAATAAGTATCTTCCAGCTCAGATTGAGCAATCCGTAAATGGTGGTTCGTGGGAACGTCCAGCGAATCCAGATAAAGCTGAAAATAAGAAGATAAATTTTTAAGAGGAACCACCAAACACCGGGATACAATCCTAATGGACAGTCCCAGCCACCCAGAAAGAGGATGGTGATCAGTGATGCTCCAATAACGATATTTGCATACTCGCCCATGAAGAAGAGGCCAAATCCCATACTTCCGTACTCTGTATGGAAACCGGCAACAAGCTCACTCTCAGCTTCGCCAAGATCAAATGGTGCACGGTTTGTCTCAGCAAGAGAGCAAATAAAGAAGATGAGGAAAGAAATGGGCATCATTGGTTGAAGCATGAAACCGTCTTTCATACTGATTGGAAAAATATTCCAGTTCCAAATTCCGCCAGATTGAGATAGGGAGATTTCTCTTAAATCCATAGATCCTGTCATCATAACCACTGTGATAACAGTTATAAGCATTGGAACTTCATAGGAGATATTCTGGGAGACAGCACGAACAGCTGCCATAACACCATATTTATTTCGTGATCCCCAGCCTGCAAGCAGGATTGCCATACCGCCAAAAGAAGCAAAGGCAAAGATCATCAGAACTCCGATATTCATGGAGTGGGCAACTATGGTATCACTGAAAGGGATGGTCACAAAACTCATAATGGCAGGAGCCATTGCAAGTACAGGAGCCACCATAAATAGTGCTTTATCTGCACCACCCGGAATCATCAGCTGTTTAGTCATCAGCTTGATACCATCACAGGGTGGTTGCAAAATACCGAAAAGGTTGACGTTAGGACCAGGTCTTCGTTGAATACGACCTGCACCTCGACGCTCAGCCAGCACAAGGTAGGCTGCGTTTGCTGCGGCAAATGCAATGGCAATAACCACTGCAATAACTGCATTAAAGATTGTTAAATCCATGCGACTTCTCCCTTATCGGTCAATTTCAGGTATAACAAGGTCAAGACTTCCCATCATAGCCAGAGCATCCATGATCATCATGCCTTCGCATGCTTCATCAAACAGAGACATGTTGGAATATGTTGGAGAGCGAAGTTTAAAGCGGTAGGCATTTTTGGTGCCATCACTCACTATGCGAATGCCGAAACTGCCTCGTGCTGTTTCCACAGCCTGGTAATAATCTCCCTTAGGAGGTTTGATCAGCTTAGGTTTCTTCTTGGGCATGATCGGACCTTCAGGTAACTTGTCCAGACCCTGCTCGATAATGCGAAGAGATTGTTCCATCTCATCCATGCGTACCTTGTAACGTGCTAAAGAATCACATTCGTGATAGACGGGTACATCAAAATCAAATTCGGGATAAACAGAATAAGGCTCGTTTTTACGAACATCAAAGTCAATACCAGCACCTCTTGCTACAGGGCCAGTGGCTCCATATTTGCGGCACATTTCTGCAGAGATTGGGCCAATATTTTCCAAACGTTTTCTGAAAATGATATTACCGGTAACCAATGCATCGTATTTCTTTAAGGACTTACGCATTCTTGGGATAAATGCACGGGCAGCGTTTACGAAATCATCGTCAACATCGTTGTATAAACCACCAAAGCGAAAATAACAGTAGGTGAGACGGGAACCGGTTACGGCCTCGAGCATATCCAAAATGTATTCTCGATCCTCAATGGCATACATAAGTGGAGTAAAACCACCAAGATCCATAACGAATGCGCCGAACCAGAAGAGATGCGATGCAACTCTGTTCAGTTCAACCATTATGGCTCGCACATATTCAGCACGTTCAGGAACTTCAATTCCTGCTGCACGTTCAACTGCAAGCACATGACCATGGGTATAGCCCATGGCGCCAAGGTAATCGAGACGACTGAGATTTGGCAGAACCTGTGGGTACGTTCTGTTCTCACCCATCAATTCATGCATACGATGAATATAGCCAAGCACAGTTTCTGCCTTAACAATATACTCACCATCCATTTCCATCTTTACCCGAAGTACTCCATGGGTGGCAGGATGCTGCGGCCCAACGTTCAGGGTAAAGGTTTCGTCCTTTCGGATATGAATTGGTCCACTCATGGCTTGAAATCCTTTAAGAGGGGATGGAAGTCGGCATCTTCAGGAAGCAACAATGGAATAAGGTGCGGATGCCCTTCAAATTTGATACCAAAGAAATCGTGGGTTTCAC
>JAOZLM010000241.1:0-1427 GCA_029934815.1 Desulfocapsa sp.
GTTTGTATTTCAGATACAATATCCAATAACTTACTGTTAATCAAATTAAAACTTGATTAACAGCGCAACTCATCTTTGTTTTAATTACCATATTCCGTCATTCCGGACTTGATCCGGAATCTTGTAATATCAGCTTGTTGCGTAGAGATTCCGGATCAGGTACGGAATGACAGACACAGTAACCGCGTTTCAGAGGTAATCAGCAACTAAATTAGTAATCCGAACCGTTCCCAAAAATCAGGAAAAGATTTGGCAACACACCCCTCTCCTGTAATCTGAATACCTGAAACACGCAAACCTGCCACAGCAAAACTCATGGCCATACGATGATCATTATAGGTTTCGATTGCAGTTCCGTGCAAACACTCCCCGCCATCACCATGAATAATCATATAATCCTGCCCTTCCTCCACTTTCGCACCCATCTTTGCAAGTTCAGTGAGAGTTGCAGTTAAGCGATCGCATTCTTTTATTCGCAGGTGTTCTATATTTTTTATTTCTGTTTTCCCGTGGGCAAAAGCTGCCACCACAGCAAGGGTGGGAACAACATCCGGCATATCAGCCATATCAACGGTGATTCCCTGCAAACGTTCACATCCTTCAACTGTTATTCCACCACCATCACGGGTTATGTTACATCCCATTCTGGCGAGAAGCGGAACCAGTGCCGAATCGCCCTGTAAAGAGGGAACCGGAACATTTGCTACCGTAACCCGACCATTGGTGACCGCAGCTGCTGCCCAGAAATAGGATGCGTTTGATGCGTCCCCTTCTATCCGGTAATCCATCGCTCTGTATCGCCCTTGCGGGATAATGAATTCGGTAAACTCCTCATTACAATCGACATCGATTCCAAAATCAGCCATTACTGAAAGAGTCATGGCCACATAAGGTTTAGAGAACACTTCACCTTTTACAGAAAGCGTGGCAGGTTTTGCAGCATAAGGGGCAACAAGCAATAAAGAGGAAAGATACTGGCTGGACTTGCCTTCCGGCAGGATAGTTGCTCCTCCTGTGAGACCTTTACTTTCAATTTTCAGCGGGGGGCAACCTGTATTATTGATGGATCGTATATCAACTCCCCATCCCTGTAAAGCTTCCATCAGTGGATCAATTGGACGCTCGCGCATCCGTTCTTCACCATCAATCTGAAAGCTGCCATTTCCAAGGGCGACTACAGAAGTTAGAAAACGGGTGGCTGTTCCATTGTTGCCAAGGAATATTTCACTCTCGGGTGTGGCTAATTTCCCACCACTTCCGTGTACTGTCCAGCTATCGTCACCTCGTTCCATTGTAATGCCCATCTGTTCAAGGGCTTTTGATGTGTAACTGGTATCTTCACTGGCAAGAGGGCCGATTAGTTTACTGCTGCCATCACCAAGCGCTGCAGCGATTAATGCACGTTGCGTAAGGCTTTTAGATCCTGG
>JAOZLM010000241.1:1527-4286 GCA_029934815.1 Desulfocapsa sp.
GCATAACAGGACTGAGAGAATGGTTTACCGGGTTTCCAAGTATTCCGTAGAGTTTTGTTTTACCACTAATGGTCATAATCAGTTTTCCATAAGATCGTAAATATTATGAAGTGCAGCAACAGAGAGTTGACCCGGTGCAGTTGCCTCTTTTTCATTTACTGCGCAGTAGGTCATGTAGCCTCCCAGGCCACAGGTCGCGACTCTGCTAACCACGCCTGGTTTTCCCATACAAAAAGCGATGAGTGGAAAATCAAGTTTGGCAGCCACTTCCTGTAACTGTAAGACCCGCAGCGCGTCTTCCTGATTATGGGCCGTGGTAATAATCTTGCCTATATCTGCGCCATTATCTTGCATCATTGCCATTCTGCCCACAAGCTCTTCACGGCTTGGTGTATCTTTGAAGTTATGCCAGGAGAGGATCAATTTCGTAGTGGAGTTCTGGAGAGCACTGCGCATGTTTTGTTGTGAATCTGCAGGAGCCAAAAGCTCAAGATCCACGTATGCAACATTTTCCGATACGGCCTGAAACAGTGATGCAAGGCGATCTTCCTCTTCTCCTGAAAAGTGGCCACCTTCCCATTTGGGACGATTGGTAAAGAGTAACGGAGTTTTTATTTTTTCAATAAAAGGGATGATGTCAGGATTTTCCAGACAATCAAGGCGTATCTCCAACACATCAGCCTGTGAAGCTACAGATTCAGCAACAGTCACAGCGTCGTCTATATTCTCACGACCAATGGATACACAAATACGAGGGGTAAGTAACATACGGTTTTATACTTTTTTATTTTTTTCAGCAATTCGTAAAGCCCAGGCCACAAGCAGTGAAACGATGGTCAGATCGTCTAACAGGCCAAGACCAGTAATCCAGTCAGGCACGAGGTCAAGGGGTGAAAGCAGATACAGTATGGCAAAAACTATCATTGCCTTTGCCCGTAAAGGCGTTTCCTTATGAAACAGAAGCCTGGCCCAGGATTCTATCCGCTGCCAGATACGCATATTTGCAGGATCGTTTTGATTTTCCATTGTTAGATTCAGGGAATAATAAGGCCACCGATTATATCTCGGATGGAGTTTAGCTTTTCATCATTCACGTAACGGGTGAGGCCCTCAACAGCATCTTCACTTGCCCGGGGATTGATAAAGTTTGCAGTTCCTATCTGTACAGCTGTAGCCCCTGCCAGCATAAATTCCAGCACATCTTCATACGTTTCAATTCCACCTATACCAATTACCGGAACAGAAACTGCCTGTGCGACCTGATAGACCATACGCAAGGCCACTGGCTTTATGGCAGGCCCTGATAATCCACCAATCACATTAGCAATGCAGGGCTTTTTGCTTTTGTGATCAATGGCCATTCCTATGAGTGTGTTAATAAGTGATACCGCGTCAGCTCCGGCATCTTCCACAGCTTTGGCAATAACTGTAATATCACTGACATTAGGAGAAAGTTTTACCACAACCGGGACTGAGCTTTCCTCTTTTACAGCTTCTGTTACAGATGCTGCCATTTCAGGCACTGTACCAAAAGCCACACCGCCTTTTTTGACGTTTGGACAGGATATATTGACTTCTATTCCGGCAATCCCAGGGACACCATGAAGGCGTTTAGCGATCTCCCTGTATTCATCAAGACTGTCGCCCAGGATATTTACGAAAACCGGAACATTGACGTCTTGTAGTGAGGCCATTTTCTCCTGAATAAAACGATCCACACCCACATTTTCAAGCCCAATGGCGTTGAGCATTCCACATGATGTTTCAACAATTCGAGGTGGCGGGTTGCCAGCTCGTGGTTCAAGGGAGATACCCTTTACCACAACGGCTCCCAGCCGGTGCAGATTCACATACGGCTCAAATTCCTTTGCGTATCCGAAGGTTCCGGAAGCAGTCATTATCGGATTTTTGAGTTTCAGTGATCCTATGGAAACACGTAAATCAGTTTTTAACGAATCTGCCATAGCAACTCCTTTGCATCAAAAACAGGACCATCTGAGCAGGCATGACCATAGCCACCTTTGGCCAGAGGCACAATGCAGCCAAGACATGCGCCCATCCCGCAAGCCATTGCTGTTTCCATGGAAACCTGGCAGGCAATATTTTTTTCTTTGCAGAAAAAATGGACCGCTGTCATCATCGGGGTGGGCCCGCAAACAGACATCTGACATGTTGGTGGCAGATCAAGCTCTTTTAACACATCTGTTACAAGACCATGCTGACCAAGGGAACCATCATCAGTGGCCGGATAAACAGAAAGTCCAAGATCTTTAAAATCTTTTATAAGCGGGGCAAGTTCTTCTTTATTTCTGGCGCCGAGCACGATGGTGGGCGGTTTGGCTGCACAATTTCGCAGCATGGCTTTTCCGAGAAACAGGAGTGGTGCAATTCCCATTCCACCACCAACCAGACAATTATCAGCATTACAATCGAAATGAAAGCCGCTTCCAAGGGGACCGAGAACAGAAAGAAATTCTCCTTCCCGGCAATGGGCTAGCATTGTAGTTCCGCGACCAACTACCTTAAAAAGAATTTGAAAGTATTTTCCGTTACTGGTCTGTGAGATGGAAAAAGGGCGGCGTAAGAGGGGATCTTTTCCATTTCCTGTACGAACCATTACAAATTGTCCGGGTTTTGCCCTTGAGGCAATTTCCGGAGACTCAAGCGTTAACCGGTAAACATCAGAACTTAAATGCTCGATTCGGGTAATCTTTGTTTTTTCCTGGAATTGTGACATAGTTACGGCTAGTATTGAGAAA
>JAOZLM010000242.1 GCA_029934815.1 Desulfocapsa sp.
TTTTTTCCAGCTCCCAAACTAACAGGACTGCCACTTAACTCCACCACTTTCCAATAGGTATTTGATAGTGTGGAATCCGGTTTGGGCATTGTTTCTCCAGCAGGTGCCTGAGCGATGGCCAAAACGGTGAAGAGCTGACTGATTATCAGGACAGCCATCAACAGCAGATAACAATTCATTTTTCTCAATTTATTACTTTTATGCTTCATAGCTCTCCACTTATCAAAATATAGGGGTGTTGCTTCATTTTTTATCCTGAATCTACCCGATTAACCCAAGAGTCTGGTGCGCAATTTCAAGTTCCTCATTTGTTGGAACCACCAGAATCTTTCCTAAACTGGTATCGCTTTGGATTTCCATAATCGCATCTGAACGATTGTCATTTTTAAGAGGATCAAGGGTAAAACCTAAATTCTCAAGACCTGCCAGACAGTGACTACGAACCGAAATGGCATTTTCACCAATTCCACCGGTGAATATCAGACAATCCGCCCCACCCAATACGGCCAGATACGATCCGACATACTTCTTTATCCGGTAGCAGAAGATATGCAAGGCAAGGAGCGCCTGTTTGTCACCAGCCTTTGCCAGTTTATCAATGGACCGCATATCGTTATTACCGCAAATCCCCTTTAAGCCACTTTCTTTATTGAGCAATGTATCCAGTTCATCCATACCCATTCCGGTTTCACGGGCCAGATAAAAGAGAATGGCAGGATCAAGATCACCACTGCGAGTTCCCATTACCAGCCCTTCAAGGGGAGTAAGTCCCATGGAGGTATCAACACACTTTCCATGATCAATTGCCGCGGCACTCGCACCATTGCCAAGGTGGAGAGTGATTATTTTGAGATCGTCATAGGAACGATGAAGATATCCGGCAGCAGCTTTTGAGACGTATGCGTGGGACGTTCCGTGAAAGCCGTATCGTCGAACTTTTAGTTCTTCATATAATGTGTAGGGTAAAGCATACAGATATGCATGCTCGGGGATTGACTGATGAAAAGCTGTATCAAAAACCGCCACTTGCGGAACATCCGGTACCTTCTCCATAACAACTTCAATACCGGTGATATTGGCAGGATTATGCAAAGGAGCCAGAGGATTTAGCTCACGGATTGCCTCAAGAACATCGTTTGTGATCAAGGTGGGTTCGTGAAATTCCTCCCCGCCATGAACCACACGATGGCCAACTCCAGCAAGTTGCGTTACATCATTTAGGATTTCTTTTTCCTGAAACAATTCAACCATTAGTTCTATAGCTGCACGATGATCAGGAACTTCTTTTTTTAATTCGAGATCTTGTTCTTTTCCATCTCCGTCAAAATAGTGCAATGTGACAATCCCCTGTGAATCACCGATTGATTCTATTAAACCAGAGGCAAGCACCGCCATATTTGCCATGGTAAACAGTTGGAATTTTAGAGACGAACTTCCTGAATTCATAACCAATATTTTCATAAAGCACTCTCTTCACACTGAGGGAAACGGTTAATTAAGATCCTGAACTTACAGTATTTATTACTACTTATGTAGCAGGTTGGTAAAGCGAATGTCAAGATACAATTCAAAAAAGGAACGCAGGAGGAGTCGTAAGCAGAAAACAAGAATTTCTAGTAAAAATGTATTGAAGTCAGTATCATTGATCTACTTGCGAAATGATCCGGCAGATACTTTTCTAAAGCGATCATCACCTGCCGATTCTAAACAAACATTTTATGACGAAACAAAAACAATTCTCCGCTGGTATCAGTTTGAAAAACACACTGGTATCACTATTTCTCGTTGCCATTATATTATCCGACCTCTCTTTTGCTGCGGCAAACAATGAGAAGCCAATTCCTCCGAAAGAATATACAAAAGAAAGCATCAAAGAAGAAATCACCCAAACAATTACCAGAGAACGTGAACAGACAGCAGAGGAAGATCCCTTAACAGCCCGTCAATCTGAAAAAACAGATAACCCTGCATTGCATGAAATCATGCCCAACAGGTTAAACTTCTATGGCAGCCTGCGTCTGCGCTACCGGGATACAAACACAGAATCAGTATTTGGAGATGGTGGGACTCGAGTAGGTACAGATGGTGCTTGGCAATTTGTACCGGATTACTGGCTACTTGGCAGGATCGAAACAGGATTCAAACTCTTTGACAACCTGGATCAGATAATTGATCCAGGCAGTCAGGGAGATGGAAGCATCGTTAATGACATTTTTTTACGACTTGGTTACATCGGTGTTGAGTTCCCAAAAGCGTTTCTCACTTATGGTAAAAACTGGTCCACTTATTATCAGGTTGCCTCATTTACGGATCGTTTTCAGGGCACCGGGGCGGATGCCAGTGGTACTTTCAACGCCGGAACAGATGGTGGTGCCAGTGGAACCGGTCGTGCTGATCAGGTATGGCAAACCCGCCTCCAGATTAATCATCCCTGGCAAATCGTCTCACACCTCAGCCCTTTTAATATCAACCTTCAATATCAGGCGGGAGAAAAGATCCCATACGCCGACAATGCAAAGTACAATTACTCTGTTGGCATAAGTGCCATACTGGAACGGACAGATAATTTCAAAACAGGTTTTGCTCTCAATTATGCGGCTATCAGTAAAAACAATCTTCCCAAGTTGAAAAAAATTGGATTAGACGGAGACGACCTGGCACTGCTGTATGGATTTCAATGGTTTGGAGAGAAGTGGTATGCAGCAACGGTATTCTCCTACCTGGTGAACCACATGGCTACCAACGATGGATACTACTTTGATGCCTGGGGCAATGAAGTCTATGGCCATTATCAGATTTTTGATCGTATCTGGGTCACAGGCGGCTGGAACATCCTTGAACCGCTTAGCAATCAAAAACAGGCAGGTGCCTATAAACTCCAGTATGCTATAGTAGGCCTGCGTTACACATTCAAAGACTTCCAACGCATGATCTATGCAAACATACGTTTTGACAACAGTAAATTAAGCAGTGACAGTATCCATAATGCCGGCAACACTTACACAATAGGTCTACGCTGGGATTTTGACTGGTAGAAAAACTTTGCGTTTTATACGCTTATTTTAACCATAGGCCCTCCATGACAAACCCTGTTTCTATTCTTAGTAGTTTTCTTTTAGCAATCTTCCTGCTGGCTGCAATGCCTCCCGCAGATAGTGTCGCAAGCCAGCAAAATGACCAGACAGAACAGAGCCCGCAAATCTTCGCAACGATATGGGAAGTTCCTGATCTGTACAAAAGTAAAGAAAATGCCATAGTACAGGAAGTCACTCTGGTTGGACGTTACCATGGGCAATACTGGTGGGCGGAATCGGAAGACCACAGGGATAATGCCTGGGAAAACAGACGCATGTATATTGGTTTTAATGCAAAGATATTTACTAATTTCACAATAGAAATACAGGCAAATCTCAACGACAACTTTGATCCCGTCTACAAAGCTTTGTACGATGCTTTTATCAAATGGCGACCATCAGACAGTAACTTTGCCATAAGCACTGGCCGTCTGGACTACGTATACACAGGAATGGAACGCAGCACCTCTTCAAAAAGAATAAAAACCATGGAACGTGCATTACTTGTAGGTCAGGTCATGCCCGGTGAAGTAATTGGTGTATATATTAATGATACCATCGGAGATTTTTCTTATCAGACCGGACTGTTCAGTGGAAGTATAAAAGATGAGTTCACTGATTTTAAAGGGGGCTTTGCAGCTCTTCTGGGTATGCAATACGAGTTACCGCTCTTTTACGATAAAGGTTCCCTGCATCTGGATTATCTTTATAATAATGGAAATGAAAACAACAATGCCTTTAAATCCTATGAGAATATTATCTCACTCTGGCATGAAGGACAAAAAGGAGCAATTGCTTTTGGTATCGACCTGACCGCTGCCACAGGAGTTGGCACAGAGAGTGATGTTTTCGGGCTTACCCTGCTGCCCACTTTCGATATTGCCCACAACGTATTAATGGGGAACGACCAACTGCAACTGGCCATGCGTTACCATTATGCTTCGAGTGCAGACAGCTATGGTTTGAGCTTCAGCAAACGGTATGAGCAACCTGTCACTTCCGGTAACGGAGATTCCTACAATGCACTCTACTTTGGGCTTAATTATTTTCTTTATCAACAAAAGCTAAAAATTATGGCCGGAGTAGAATATTTTGAAATGAATAACGTTTCCGACTCGGAAGATGAAGCCCCGACAGGGCTTGAAAAAAATGTGGACGGCTGGAATGCCGCCACTGGTTTCAGGTTGTATTTCTAAAGTTGATGG
>JAOZLM010000243.1 GCA_029934815.1 Desulfocapsa sp.
GGATCGAGTCCGGAATGACGGACTTGACGTATTGTATCTTTTTACGACGCCATCAACTGTAATCATTGTTTATCATGATGTAAAACGAACAAGCTTAAAACACATGCACTCAAAAAGCAAAAAAAATGGACACACCGAAAAAATCTTCGATATGTCCATCAAATAAAACCTGATCATTGCAGCAATCAGCCACAAAAAAATCAGTCAAGCTGAGCAAGAATTGCGTCTGTCACTTCTTTAATACCCATGGAGCCATCAACGGAAATAACTTTGGTATCAGTGGCTTTGAAGTAATTTACAGCAGCCATGGTTCCGGTCTCGGTATCATAATAGATATCATGGCGTTTGTTGATCGCATCTTCATCCTGATCATCTGCACGGGCAGAAAGCTCTCCACCACAAACACGGCATACAAGTTTGCCATCTTTTTCAACAGGCTTAATGGCATCAAAAGCGATATGGTTAGGATGGTTGTTATCATTGGCACAAAGACGACGTCCCATGATACGTTCTTTAGCGATCTCACGATCAAGGAGAATCTCCATAACATAATCAATCTTCATTCCAGCTTCTTTCAGGGCCGCATCAAGAGCTTCAGCCTGAGCAAGGGAACGTGGAAAGCCATCAAGCAACCAGCCTTTCTCTTTGGATTTAGCAAGGGTCTCAAGAACCATGGGAATGGTGATTTCATCAGGTACCAGGTCACCAGCTTCAATAAAAGCTTTTGCTTTCATTCCAAGCTCAGTACCACCTTTGATGTGCTCACGAAAAATAGCGCCGGACTCGATATGATCCATACCATACTTATCTTTTACGATGGCACCCTGAGTTCCTTTACCGCTGCCGTTTGGTCCAAATGCGAGAATGTTTACAGCCATGATTGTCTCCTATAGGCAAAATATGTTTTTACAGTACAAACTACAAAAAAGAGTAAAAGCCTGTACCAGTTTAAACGATTTATTGTGAATGAATGCTCACTCAAAAAAAACAGCCATTAGCATAATCTAAAATTGAACTTCTATCTACTAAAATTTCCGCTGTTACTTTTTGACTTTCCTAGCCAAAGCGTGTATTTTTCTGGAGGTAATTAGTATTTCTCAATAATATAACACAATAAAGAAACTATGAAAAAGATACAAGTTGGCCTTATCGGTTTTGGTACCGTAGGCAGTGGACTCGCACAGACCCTCCTCAACCAGAAAGACCGTTTACTGCGAAAAGTCGGTACCGAGGTTGTTCTCAGCCAGGTTGCTGACATAATGACAGATAAACTTCCTGAGCAATTCAGTGATGTCAGCCTTACAAAAGATGCTGCAGATATTTTTGCAAATCCTGATATCGATATTGTGGTGGAATTGATTGGTGGCATGGAACCTGCCCGTACCTTTATGCTGGAAGCCATTAAACATGGCAAGCATGTGGTCACCGCAAACAAGGCGCTGCTTTCTGTTCATGGCAAAGAGATTTTCGAAGCAGCTGTTGCCAATAATGTTGAGGTTGGCTTTGAAGCCAGCGTCGGTGGCGGCATTCCGGTTATCAAATCCCTGAAAGAAGGGCTGGTGGCAAATAAGATTGAATCCATCATGGGAATCTTAAACGGCACTGCCAATTATATCCTTACCCGTATGAGCGACGAAGGTGCACCTTTTGACGAAGTATTAAAAGATGCTCAGGAGCTTGGGTTTGCAGAAGCAGATCCCACTTACGATATCGAGGGAATCGATACTGCTCATAAGCTGGCAATTTTAATGACCATCTCTTATGGAAAACATGTACACCTTGATGACATCAATACCGAAGGGATTACCCAGATAAAACCAATCGATATCGAGTTTGCCAGGGAGTTCGGCTGCCGCATCAAGTTACTTGCTATTAGCCGTAACCACGGAGATCACGTTGAAGCAAGAGTGCATCCGACCATGGTTCCTAATTCGCACATGCTTGCCAATATAAATGGTGCATATAACGGAATTCACTTCACCGGTGATACCGTAGAAAATGTTCTTTTCTATGGCCAGGGTGCGGGTAAAATGCCCACAGGAAGTGCCGTTGCTGCTGATGTTGTTGATATCGGACGTAATATCCTGTCTGGCTCTATTAACCGTGTACCTGCGCTCTCTTATCTTCCGGAGAATATAGGCTCACCGGTGATCACCCCCATGTCGGCAATCACTGGACCTTATTATTTTCGTATAACCGCACTGGACAAACCCGGAGTACTGTCAACCATCTCCGGGATATTCAGCAAACACTCTATTTCCATCAAATCAGTCATGCAGAAAAGCCGCCATGAACTTGACCCTGTGGCCATTGTTATCTTAAGCCATGTGGCAAATGAAGAAGCCGTTCAAAAAGCTATCCAGGAGATTGACGCACTTTCTGAATGTACCGAGGCCACTGTCAAAATCCGAATCCTGATGGACGACGAATAAGCAGCAAGCAACCACAACAAACCCAATGAAATATCTTATTCTTGTAGGCGATGGTATGGGAGATCTTCCCATGCCGGAGCTGAACAATCTGACCCCACTCGAATCTGCCAGCACCCCGACACTTGACGCTCTTTGTCAACAGGGGGAACTATTTCTTACACGTACTGTTCCTAAGGGTTATCCACCGGGATCAGATGTGGCAAATCTCTCTCTGCTTGGCTATCGTCCCGACCAGTATTACACTGGCCGCGCCCCCCTTGAAGCATCTGCCATGGGGATTGATCTGCTAAGTGACGAAACAGCTTTTCGCTGTAATCTGGTGACCCTCAAGCAAGATCAGGCAAAAACAGAAATGGTCGATTATTCTGCAGGGCATATCAGCACTGAAGAAGCTGGAGAACTAATCAATGCCATTCAGGATGCTTGCGGAACTGAGCAATTCAAACTGTATCCGGGCATCAACTATCGGCATATTCTGGTGGTGAAAGGTGCCTATCCGAATATGGAACCGGTTCCTCCTCACGACTATATCGGAAAAGATGTAAGTATCCCATGGCAACGCTATATGGCTGATCCCGCCTGGGAGACTCTTGTCACAAAGGCATTGAAAGTACTTGCCGAACATCCTGTAAACAAAAAACGCATAGCAGACGGAAAAAATCCGGCCAACGGGATCTGGCTATGGGGCGAAGGAAAGCTCCCCTCAATGCCAACTCTGCAACAACAATATGGCATAAGCGGTTCGTTAATCTCTGCCGTAGACCTGCTTAAAGGGCTTGGAGTAAATGCAGGCCTTGAAGTGTTGAATATTCCAGGAGCCACCGGATACATTGACACAAACTACAAAGGCAAGGCCGATGCAGCTTTGGAATGCCTAAAAGAAAAAGATTTTGTATTTGTCCACGTGGAAGCACCTGACGAAGCCGGCCACCAAGGCTCACTTAAAGACAAGCTACAGGCCATTGAAGATTTTGATTCTAAAATAACTGCCCCAATCGTAGAAGGTTTGCAAGCACGTGGCGAAGAATTCAGACTTATCGCCACCATGGATCACTATACTCCGTTATCTCTTCGCACCCATATCGACAACCCTGTACCGGTATTGCTTTACGATTCACGCAACACAGATAAAGGCAGCGGGCTTACATATTCCGAGAAAAATGGAGATGCGCAAGGCACTCTGCCCGGCGGTCTGCTTCCTGACGGCGAAACTATGATGAAAAAGTTACTGGAGCGCCTCTAAGACCATGGACGGCACCGCATATCGCTACAAATACCGTGTTATCTACGCCGACACTGATGCAGGTGGTATTGTTTACAATGGCAATTACCTGCGTTTTTTTGAGATCGGCCGCACAGAAATGATGCGGGAACGAGTCTGTTCCTACAAAGAGGTGGAAAAGCGTGGGCTGATCCTTCCAGTCACTGAAAGTTACCTGCGCTATAAAGCACCAGCCTTTTATGATGATCTAATCATTATCGAAACAAAACTTATCGAAATAAAAAAAGTCTCCTGCAAATTCACCTACAAAATAGTACGAATTGATGATGAAACAGGAAAAGAAAAACTACTCACCAGAGGCCACACCGTCCACGCCTCTGTGAATTTTAAAGGAAAACTCACCCCATTACCCGAAGATCTGGTCGCCAGTATGCAGCCGATGCTTTTCCAAAAGAAATAAAAAAAGACTCTGCCTGTATTTTCTATCCCTTTTATGCTTGACATAAACCTGACACAAGTTTATGTTGGCGTCTCGCGTCGCGGGGTGGAGCAGTCTGGTAGCTCGTCGGGCTCATAACCCGAAGGTCATAGGT
>JAOZLM010000032.1 GCA_029934815.1 Desulfocapsa sp.
TTGCCGTGGCCGGCAGACAGATGTTTTTTGCTGAGGCACCAGGCCCCACAGAAGAGAAAATGACACCACGCATTACCCACACGGCTAAGGCACTGTGGCTGGTCTACACTCTGTTGACCTTATTGGAAATAATCCTGCTCGTTGTTGCAGACATGCCACTTTTTGATGCTATTTGCAATGGACTCTCAACCATGGCAGCCGGTGGATTCTCACCCAATCCACTCTCTATCATGGGCTATGAAAGTTCAAAAATAACCTGGATTATCACCTGCTTTATGTTCCTGGCTGGCAGTAACTTTGCCCTTCAGTATCGTGTTCTTTTACAGCAAAAACCTTTGGCACTGTTTAAAAGTGAGGAGTTTCGCTTTTATACTTCCATTATCCTGTTCTGTTCAGTAAGTCTTGGTATCACTCTTCTCGTAAATGGGACGTGTGGTTCACTTGACTCACTTCGCGACAGTCTCTTCCAGATTGTCTCCATCATCACCACCGCCGGTTTTTCCTCGGCTGATTTCGCCCTGTGGAGCGTTGCCGCTCAAACCATTTTATTTATCGTTATGCTGGTGGGAGGCTGCGCTGGTTCAGCGGGTGGTGGGGTGAAGGTGGTACGGGTACTCTTTGGTTTAAAATATCTCAAACGTGAAATTACTCAAATCATTCATCCTCAGGCAATATTATCCATAAAGATAGATCAGAAAAGTGTTCCCGATGATATAGGGAGGCAGATTCTGGGATTTCTTCTCTTTTATCTTTTTTTGATGGCCTGCTCAACTTTAGTCGTCACTATTATTGAGGGTGATGCCAGTATCGGCCTGATGGGCACTGTTGCCACCATCGGAAATATTGGTCCAGGCTATGGCGAAATTGGTCCCATGGGAAGTTTTGGTGGACTGTCAGTTGCGACCAAAATTATTTTTATAATCAATATGATTGTCGGCAGACTGGAGCTGATTCCTTTTCTTGCCATGCTCCATCCTGATTTTTGGAGATTTAAAAATAAGATCTGATTGAGCATATCTTGATACACTTGTAAAAACTTAAAAGCTAAGATGGATTTGTAAAAAACTTCATATTCGAGGAGCGCAAAAATCAAATTATTTCGGTTTACTAGAGTACGTTGAAATGATTTTTTCTTGCAGCAACGAAGAAGATGAAGAGTTTTTACGAATTCATCATATCTTGACTATTACACAGCCAGATACTGGCAGACAACTATGTATCGTGCAAATATAACTCGTTTAAAGCAGTCCTTCAAACCCTTTCACCTGACGGCAAGATGGTATCACGGTCTGGCAAGAAGTAACTCCAGAATCAAACGGGGAGTAAGTCTGGTTATTCTGGGGTGCATTGCATTCCTGAGTGTTTTAGGGCTATTCCATATTTTGGATCCCTATCTGCTGCAGGACTGGCAACATCTGAAGCTCACTCTTCACAGCATGGGACTCTCCGGCATGCTGCTGTATCTTTTTATGGTTGTGATATTTCCCCTTTTTTCACCCCTTACCCTGGTTCTTGTAACAGGTTCCGCAGCCTTTGGACCTTTCAAGGGGTTTCTTCTTTCCTATGTTGGATGCATCATCAGTGCGAATATCACCTATGTCCTGATTAAATCGCTTTCAATCGAAAGTGCGTGGGGAAATGGTCGCAGAGGCGGGCAGGTAAAAGAGATCATCAAAAAGCATGCTTATATCATGATGATTGGACTGCAGCTGATAAGCATCATACCATTTACCCTGATAAATACGGCTGCAGTCGCTTCCGGTGTGCCATGGAAGAAGTATATAAAAGCGACCAGTATAGGTATCTGCCCCAGTATCCTGCTCTCTTCTTTTATGGGAAATAAACTTGCAGCAGACATGGTCTCCCCTCGTGTTTATTTTGCAGGGGTCTTTGTGATGGTTCTTCTTCTTGTTGTGATTGCTTTACGAAAAAAAAGGCACAAACGGGCTGCAGCCCGATCCCGGCAGAACTCTTAAGTTGTATTGAATATTTCCGGATTTCCGGTACTGCATTTTCAGCAGCAGTACCGCCCGCAGTGAGCCCAGACCATTCATGGAAAAGGCTATAACTGGCCCGAAAAACTTCCACACAAGTCCAAAGAGAATTGCTTACAGAATAAAAAAAACAATCCGCATAGAATCACAACTCCTCTTTCGGGCAACTCTATTACCGGGTGACTACTCCCTTCTCTTTCAGGCAGTACTGAATTTGCTCGACAATGCCATAACGTTCAGTCCTGACAATACCCGAACAAGCATGACGCTGACTGAAGAGACCAATAACTTTACCATCTGTGTTGCTGATCAGAGGTCAGGAACCCCCACCGAATCACAGGAAGATATATTTCCATCAAGAGCTCCTCACGCCTACGACTCAACCCGGTTCCGCCCTCCTCTCTTTGCCCGGTATAATGCCTCGTCAGCACGACCGATCAAATCCTGTACAGAGTCGCCATCCCGCACAGTTGCAACACCAAAGCTGGCTGTTTGGAATGGGATTTTTTCAGTTCCATTGCTTCGTATTGCCATTCGTAAATTCTCAGCGAGACTTACGATACCATCACTTGTAGTTGATGGACAGATAATCAAAAACTCCTCGCCTCCCCATCGTCCGGCAAGATCGTATGGCCGTGTATTCCGATCCAGAATATCGGCTATGGATTTTAAAACCTGATCCCCGGCATGGTGGCCATGATTGTCATTAACCTGCTTAAAACGATCAAGATCAAGCAGAATTATGGAAAATACCTCATGGGTTCGCCCAAATCGGGTAAACTCAAGGTGCAGGACTTCATCTATTTTCAACCGATTGGCAATTCCGGTCAGGGTGTCGGTACGAGCCTGTTCAGTGAGTTTCAGGTTCATTAACCCAACTTCGGAATGCGCCTTTCGAAGCTCTTTCGTTAACTTCAGCCCCCGTCTATAAAGGGTGAGCAGGAAAAGGATAACAACGAGACTTCCTGCAAGCACCTGCCAAAACCTGCTGTAATCAACGCGATCGACATACGCAACAGCAAGCCAGCGATTATAAATATTATCAATCCGGGTTTTGGTGATGGTGGAAAGGGATTTATTTACTATGGCCAACAACTGTTTATCGTCTTTCTTTACACCGACGGCGTAGTCAATATTCAGCCCCACATCACCCGATATTTTAACCTTTGTCATACCGTCAACCTGTAGTATTCGACTGATGGCAGGAATGGTGTCAATAAGGCCAAACAACGCACCATCCCTAACTTTTCTCAAGCCTTCCTGAACATTTTCTACATTGATCAGTTTGAGTTCCGGATAGGCTGCACGAAGAACTTCTTCCGTTGCCAGGCCCTCTACAACTCCAAATTTGTGACTGCCAAGCTGATTAATATTTGAAATGTAAATCTGATCCTGCCTGGTGGCCACAACAATTGGAGTACTGAGCCATGGAGAAGTAAAACTCAGGTATTCCTGACGTTTTTTGGTTTTGGTGAGCATAGGTAACAGATCACACGATCCTGCCTCTGCAAGCTTCAATGTTTCATCCCAGTTTTTTGTCCGCACAATAGTGAAAGGAATGTTCATTCGTTCATCCAACAGTTTTAGGAATTCTGATGATATTCCAGTCAGTGTTCCATCAATATTGAGCGCCTCAAGCGGAAGACGATTTGGATTAATACAGACATTCAATCGATTTCGTTTAGCCAGGTAAGCCTCTTCGTCTTTTGATATTAACGGTGACTCTGTCTCGTCAATTTTCCATTTCTGACGGATAAACAGTTCATCATCAGCGCTTACTGCATCCATTCCCTTTTGTATAATACTGCGAAGGATCGAATCATCTTTACTGGTGGCAATGTAAAAGGTAGTAATAAACCGAGGATCCTTAACAATACCACCCTGTTTTACACTGTTTAAACTTCCTTCCTGTAGTATTTTTCTGCCCACAACCGGCACTTCTATGGCTGCATCCACCAGACCCTTTTCAACAGCGATAAAGGAATCAAGCGTTGAATCAAAAGTAACTATTTCGATTTCCGGATATGATTTGCGAAGAAAATCACCAAAGAAAAATCCTTCTGTGAACCCGATTTTCTTTCCTGCTAAATCATCCAGATCTACAATACTGTTGTCTGACTCAAGTACATACAGAGCAGTTTTGGTGATAAAATATGGCTCCGTGAAACCAAGATACTTCCTTCGCTCTCTGGTGCTGGCAATATTAACCATTACATCGAGAGAACCATTTTTCATCATTTCAAGAAATTCACTCCAGCTTGGACCACTGACATATTCAATGTTCAACCCAAGCTTATCAGCAACCAGGTTCATATAATCTATGGAATAGCCTGCCGGCTTTCCGGCTTCGTTAAAATTGAAAGGGCTCCAGTCACTTTCATTATGAACTTTGATAGGAGCCGTATGTTGTTGTATCCAGGTAAGCTCGTCAGACGACAAAAGTTTCGGATCTGCCGCATAAAGCGGAGACGAAAGAAGAACCCCTAAAGCCAGTAAAATGATTTTCCACATAGAATATATCTCTACTCATTGCCCTCAGAAACGTTTGTCGTAAGAGGATGATAAAAAAGCCGGATTAATACTTAGGACATGTTATTTCGTTACATGCTCGTAAACTCAACACCACCTGTTTAAAAGGGTATTGAATCTGTAAAAGAATAGCAAGGAAATGATAACAACTTAAGTCAGTCAAACTAATAATCCTTACCAAATCCTTACTTGCCTTTCGTCCCTTTAGCAGTTAATTTCCAATGTAGATAGTGAAATTACTAAGAACTCGAGTGGTCAGGAGTCAGGAAAATGGAAAAAACATCTATAGTCATCATTGACAATCACCCTGTTGTTCGTGAAGGGCTCGCAACAGTTCTCAGGGAACAGCCGGATATGGAAGTGGTTGGAGAATCAGACGCTGCCGCTGCGGCTCTGCCTGTTATTAAAGATTGTAAACCCAACGTGGTCATCATGGACAGTTCTCCGACTGATACCTGCGGGGTTGACCTTATTCCGGAAATTAAGACACTTTCTAAAGATACTGCAATTATCATCTACTCCATGCACCAGAATCATGAGCCAATATTCCGTGCATTCAAGGCGGGAGCCATAGGATATGTTTTAAAAGCTGACGACGTGAGTGAAGTGATAGATGCTGTTAGCGAGGTTCGCTCAGGTCGAATTTTTATCAGTAACAAGATTCCGCCTTTTATTGCAAATCAGTTACTGAGCGGAAGCAATGGTAAGGGAATGCTCTCCTCTCTCACACCACGTGAATATGAGATAGCCAAGCTCATATCACAATGCATGACACCGGAAGATATTGGAGAAGCACTGCATATCAGTCCACGAACAGTACAGGCTCATCGCAGCAATATGATGGTCAAAGTAAACTGCAAGAAAGTAAATGAATTACTAGTGCTTCTGCGGGATTGTTTTACTCACTAAAACGATATTGCTGATGCAGGGTTTCATGGCCGGTCAGCCATAACTCACTGTAAGTGACATCAAAACACCAACGGCACAAACATTTTACTTCGCTTCATATACTCTTTGTAATTCTTGCCAAAAAATCGAATATTCTCTCCCTCTTCCACCCTCGCTGCAATAAACAGAAAAAAGGTAGCAGTCAGTACCAGTATTGATGCCAGAAAAGAAGTATTCTTCAGATATGCACCCCAGGCAAGAAACAGCAGGGAGCTGTACATGGGATGACGGATAGAGCGGTAGACACCTTCCTCCACCACGTTCACTGTGTTTTCAAAAGCATGATTCTCCGGCATATTCTGCCGCTCTGCATACCCTCCTCTTTGTTTCAATGCCCATAGAGATCTTACGATTAAACAGACTGAAAACGCAAGAAAGCACCAGGAAAAGAAGTGAAAAAAAGAGAAAGGATCGACAAACCAGTAGGGTTGATTCAGTAGTGCCAGCAAAAGGATTGTTTCAAAAACAAAAAAACGATAGAAACCATGACTACCGGGATTTTGCAATGCTCGCCGGGAAACCTGAAGAAAAAAGAGTGTGGCCAATATAAAAACAACTATTCGGATTAGCATTCCCATTAAATTCTCACACGTTTTATAAAATTTTCCGGCCCGAGAATCAGCTTTACAGTACTGAATGAGCCCATAATAGTTCCAATCACACCGGGTGCCAGCACATTCTGTCCGGCAAGATACAAACCTTTTACTGCCGTTCTGTTAAGCATTGCTGTGGCCAGTGTCTGGCTTGAGGAGCGCAGAACTCCGTAGGCACTTCCATCCGGGCTATTCATCCAGTCCCGTATGGTGAGAGGCGTTGCAACATCCAAAAGTTTTAGATTGCTGAATTCGCCCAGTATTGCTGATGCTTCTTTCAGAAGTTGTTCCGCATATTCTTTTTTCAGGCTGTTATATTCGCTCCCTCGCCTGCCGCTCTTACTCTCCTGCCAAGGCTGCCATAGCTCATCGTGTCCGGAAGTGAGAATGGAGAGAAGACTTTTTCCCTGCTTGTCAGTTTTACGAATCTGGTAATATTTTAAATCCTGTATATTTCCGGCAGAATCCGTATCGATGTTAAAAATATTATACGGGATCTCAGGATGCACTGTCGCATCAACCGAGGCATGTACAGACAAAACGGAATGTGTATTCTGCAGCTTCTGAATGCGGTTTCTGTATGATGGTTTCACTGCACCATCTGGAAGCATTTTTAAAACCACTTGCGGATGAATGGCTCCAATAACAATATCAGCATCCATTTTTCTGCCACTTGTTGTTTCCACCCCTTTGACAATCCGGTCCTGAACACGAATTGTACTAATTTCTGCGTCAGTTTGTATTATTCCGCCAAGCTCCTGAAAACGTTTCACAAATACATCAGCCATGGCAGACCCGCTAATTTCAAGGCGCCAGGAAGATGACAGATAGGAAGCAAGAGCCATATTATGGTAATAAGCGGGACAATCCTCGACTCCTACTCCAATCCATGACGATGCCATTGCCAGCACACTGCGCAGACCGGGAGAGCAACCGAGAGAATCTAAAATCTCCCCATAGGGTTCTGTCTGGTCAAGGAGGCTGAAATCGTTATCTTCACCAAAAAGCAGGTCGAGATTATGCAGTTGAGTGGATGTGCTGCGAATATGGGACACAACCGTTTGAATGCATTCTGAATCGTTTGGAAATGCCTTATGGAGACTGCTCTCAAAAGCATCAAACCCTTCAGGTAAATCAAACTGCCGGGGATGGGTATCGGGAGCATTAAATAAATACCTGTCGATTACACCGTTCTTTCCCATTCGGGAAACTGGAATGCGATCTTTTACCCCCAGGTACTCAAAAAAGGTATCAAGGACCTGGCCTTTTGCGAGCGACCCCAGATAATGAACACCCGTTTCACATTCAATACCATCACGAGTATAACTTCTCAGCAAGCCGCCAGCCTGTCTGTTTTTCTCAAGTATCGTTACATCGTAACCCAGTTTTGTCAGAATAATACCAGTGCTCAGCCCACCAATTCCGGAACCGATAATCAACACTTTTTCTTTTTTTTGCTGCATCAACAAACACCTTTGATCTGACAACACAAATGATGGATTTGTAAAAAACTCCATATTCGAGGCGCGGAAAAAACAAATTATTTCGGCGTACTAAAGTACGTCGTAATTATTTGTTTTTTGCAGCAACGAAGAAGATGGAGAGTTTTTACAAATCCATCACATTTAACTGATGAAAATTTAACTAGCAATCAGTACAATACAGTACAGATGGATTCTAAAAAACACAAATACAAACAGCCACAAAACAGATAACGTGAAAAAAGTACTGATCCTCTATTATTCGCAAAGCGGGCAATTGCAAAATGTCCTGGACAATATAATTGCACCCATGCAGCAGGATAGTAATATCAGCTGTGATTACAAAGCAATAAAACCAAAGAACCCTTTTCCGTACCCATGGAACTTTTATGAGTTTTTTGATGTTTTTCCGGAATCAGTCTATTTAAACGGTTGTGAAATTGAAGATCTCGATACCGAAGAAGAATACGATCTGATTATTCTTGGCTATACCGTCTGGTTTCTCTCCCCGTCTCTTCCTGTCACCGGATTTCTGCAAAGTGCTCAGGCGAAAAAATTATTGAAAGATAAACCGGTAATCACCGTTATTGCCTGCCGTGATATGTGGCTAACGGCTCAGGAAAAGATGAAGTCTCTCTTGAGCGATATAAACGCCCGACTGATTGACAATGTTGTTCTCAGCGATCAGGGAAAATCCATCCACTCTTTTGTCACTACACCCAGATGGATGCTGACCGGTAAAAAAGATGCATTCTGGTTGTTCCCTAAGGCAGGTGTGGCAAAAGATGAAATAGAAGGCGCTTCACGTTTTGGGAAACGCCTCTGCACCGCCCTTGCAGAAGATCGTGAAACGAAAAATGATCCGCTCCTTGGCAATCTTAATGCAGTAAATGTGGTGGGAAAACTTATAGCCACAGAGCGTATCGCCCACAGAAGTTTTTTGATCTGGAGTAAACTTATCAAAAAAGCCGGTCAGCCCGGATCTAATGGCCGTAAAATTGTGATCACTATTTATTCTTTTTTTCTGCTGGCTCTGGTACTCACCATTGTTCCGATAAATATTATTATCCGCAAGCTGCTCTACCCTTTTCGGAAAAAACAGATTACAAAGGCTATCAACTATTACGAAGGCCCTTCCGGAAAATAAGAGCAGATGCCACAACAAGTTTATATTACGCATATTTCATCCTTTTTCCCCAACGATCCTGTATCCAATGACGATATGGAGTCAATCCTTGGCGAAATAGGTGGGCGTCCTTCACGGGCTAAAAAGCTTATCCTGCGCTCCAATAAGATCAAATCTCGATACTATGCTATTGATCCTAAGACAGGCAAAGCATCACACAGCAACACAGAACTGACAGCTGAGGCAATCCGTAATCTGCAGAATATGGGTTGTGATCTAAGCACACTCTCTCTTCTGGCCTGTGGTACCACCCTGCCAGACCAGATTATGCCCAACCATGCATTAATGGTACAAGGGGAATTACAGCTTCCTCCTTGTGAAGCTGTGGCTACTTCCGGAATCTGTCTGTCCGGCATGATGGCTCTCAAATATGCATATCTTTCCATAAAAGCACAAGAAACCTCAAACGCCATTGCCACAGGTTCTGAAAATGTATCATCTCTAATGCGCGGTCACCTTTTTAAGGAAGAATCCAAAAAAGGTGAAGAGCAGCTGAAAAAAAACAAAAATGAGATCGCCTTTGAAAAAGATTTCCTGCGCTGGATGCTGAGTGATGGCGCAGGTGCTGTATGGATGAGTGACCAGCCCCGTACCGACGGTTTATCCCTCCGCATCGACTGGATAAAACAGACATCCTATGCAGGCGAGCTACCCACCTGCATGTATTCTGGCGCTGACAAAGAAGAAAACGGCAAACTCAACGGCTGGCGAACATTTTTACCACAGGCGTGGATGGATCATTCAGTGTTTGCCATTAAACAGGACGTAAAACTGCTCAACGAAAAGATCATCGAATATACTGTGACTAAACCGCTGCAAACACTTGTGGATAAAGGGATGGTTCAGGCAGACAAAGTCGACTGGTTCCTTCCCCATTACTCATCAGGCTATTTTCGGGATAAGGTATACGATGGAATGGTGACTGCGAATTGTGGTATTTCGCAGGAGAGATGGTTCAGCAATCTTAGTAGCAAAGGCAATACAGGTTCTGCTTCCATTTATATTATTCTTGATGAACTTTTCCATTCAGGAAAACTTAAAAAAGGCGAGAACCTTCTCTGTTACATCCCTGAGAGTGGACGTTTTTCCACCGCTTTTATGCAGTTAACAGTGGTGTAGCAATGGAAACAGCTAACGTTCCCCAACAGGATATCTCAACCTATTCAGGCAATAAAAAGGCGATGTATGCCACACAGGAAAATGGTGAATATACCACTGTCGCCTCAACTGGCTGGAGCGTTGAAGAAGAGGTAACCAAACAGGCCTTACAGGAACTTGAACGGTTGGCAGATAATGCCTGGCAGGCAGTGTGTTCCGGTACATTTTCCCCTCTTTATTTCCACATGTACAATCGTCGAATGGATCTGCCAACCCTTGCACAGAGTACTGGCTTTTTTCAGTGGCGGGTGAAACGCCACTTTAAACCCGCCATTTTCAGGAAACTGCCTGTAAAAACCATGACCCGCTACAGCGACGCTCTTGGCTTAAGCTGTGAAATTCTTTGTACCCTTCCGTCAGAAAGGGTTCCAAAAGATGACTGACACCCATTTCAAACATGATCATTTTGCCCACTGCGAAAGTGGAGTGATGTCTCTTATGCTGCGCCATCACGGTTTAGATCTCTCTGAGCCCATGGTTTTTGGTCTGTCTGCTGGGATTATGTTTGCCTATATTCCTTTTGTCAAACTTGGCGGTATGCCGCTTATTGCCTATAGAAATATGCCTCGTGGTATCATCAAGGGCTTACAAAAAAATATCGGCATCAAAATGAAACTGCACACTTTTTCCAATCCGGAAAAAGGTACGGCAATGCTCAACACGCTTCTTGAGCAGGGTAAATTTGTCGGCGCACAAACTTCTGTATTCTGGCTGCCTTACTTCCCGCCTGAGATGCAGTTCCACTTTAACGGACATAATCTGATTGTTTACGGCAGAGACAAAAACGAATATCTGATTAGTGATCCGGTATTTGAAAATCCAGTTCGCTGTGAAATCCAGGATCTGCAAAAAGCACGTTTTGTCAAAGGAGTAATGGCTCCAAAAGGGCTTTTGTACTATCCTGAATTTGTTCCTGCTGAGATTGATTTTGAACGGGTTTTACCACAAGTAATCCGTAAAAATGCCAAATCGATGCTCAAAACACCGGTTCCCATTGCAGGAGTGAGCGGCATTCGGGCTCTTGCCAGAAAGATTGTAAAACTTGCAAAAAAAGAGCCTCGTTACGCATCACTGTTTCTGGGTCATATCGTACGAATGCAGGAAGAAATTGGTACAGGCGGAGCAGGATTTCGTTTTATCTATGCCAGCTTCCTACAGGAATCCGGGGTAATACTAAATAGTCAACTTCTTGCTGAAAGCTCACAGGCAATGACAACTGTTGGAGATGAGTGGCGGGAATTTGCTCTTATGATTGCAAAAGCGATCCGCAATAAGCAGGGAAAAAGCATCGATTTTAAAGCTATCAGTGACAAATTGCTTTCTGTTGCTGATTCTGAAGCTGAAGTATACAAAAGACTAATCCAGATATGATTTCCGTCAACAATCTCTCAAAACGATACAAGGCACATACCGCCCTTGATCATGTTAACCTTGAGGTAAAACAGGGGATCATCTTAGGACTTCTCGGGCCAAACGGAGCCGGTAAAACAAGCCTTGTTTCCATCCTCAACGGCCTGGTGCCTTATAATGAAGGCAATGTTTCAATCTTTGGCCTGCCGCTCAAAGAAAATCAGAAAGAAATCAGAAGCCGTAGTTCATTTATTCCGCAGGCATTTGCCTTTTATGAAAACTTAACGGTCATGGAAAACCTGCAGTTTTTTGCAGGCATCCAGAGAATCACAGGCAGTGAGCTGCAACAGGCCATTGATTCTGCAATTGCCACAAACCGTCTGCAGACAATGCTGAATAAACGGGCACTCTCGCTCTCAGGCGGACAAAAACAGCGCTTAAACATTGCCATCGGCCTCCTCAACGACCCTGAACTTCTCTACTTCGATGAACCCACCGCAGGCATTGACCCTGAACTACGTAACAATATTCTGGATACCATCTTATCATTCAAAGATTCCGGAAAAACCATTATTTACACTTCTCATTATATGCAGGAAATTGAGCAGATATGTGATGAGGCAGTGATTATCCATCATGGAAAAATCATCTGCCACAAACCACTTGCAGCTCTTCTTCAGGAAAATGATCCACAGATAACACTCGAATCTATTTACCTCTCTCTCACAGCAGGTCAGGACTAACATGCTGACTCAGATGCTACGCAAAGAATTTATTCTTATCCTGCGGGATAAGCATAGTCTGGCCGCCCTCTTTATCATGCCTTTTCTCTTTATACTGATTATGAGCATGGCACTGAAAGATACCTTTAATAATGAACGTGCTCTCTTAAATTATGAAATAATTGATCTTGATAAAAGCCATGAAAGTAAAACACTTCAGGATTTTATGCTGACCAGTTCGTTTCTGCATAAACAGACAGAAGAGAGCAAAAACACAACCCACCTCACCATCTCAATCCCAAAAGGATTTGCCGAAAGCCTGCTCGAGGAAAACAGAAAAGAACCACTACTGCAACTGACAGCCGCTCCCGATGTTAAACAGGAAATGGTGCTGATCTTTCAGGCAAAACTCACAGCAGACATCATGGCTCTGCGCCTGATGCAGATTCAGGAAAAGATTGCGCCACTGCTTCCGGCAAACCAAACATTTCCGGATCTAACCGATTTCCAATCAAAAGACTTTTTGCAAATCGACTACAAGGGAATGCAAAATAATGAGCAGCCCACGTCAACACAGCAATCTGTCCCTTCATGGATTGTGTTTGGAATGTTCTTTGTCATTATCCCCATGTCCACAATCTTTATAGGCGAACGCAAGCAAAACACGTTAATGCGTATGGCAAGTATGAATATCTCAGTGCCTGCTCTTTTTGCCGGAAAAGTCATTCCGTACATCATAATAAACCAGTTTCAGGTCTTGCTGATGATTTGTGCTGGAGTTTTTGTTGTGCCTCTCCTTGGCGGCGATGCTCTCACTATTGGCCACTCTGTTTCCGGACTGATTCTTGTTTCGTGCTCGTTAAGTATTGCGGCCATCGGCACCTCGGTGCTCATTGCAATCCTTGCAGGTACAGTTGAGCAAGCGACAACCATTGGCGGATTGCTCAATATTCTCTTTGGAGCTATTGGCGGAGTTATGGTTCCGAAAATGTATATGCCGCAATCCATGCAGACATTTTCTAACGTTTCCCCGATGTCCTGGGGACTGGAAGGATTTCTTGATATCTTTCTACGGGGATATGGTTTTGCTGATGTGATTCCTGAATCACTGGCACTTTGTGGTTTTGGCGTTTGCTTACTGCTAGTGGCTGCTTTTATCTTCAATAAACGCATAAGCATATAAAAAATTGTTTTTCATATACATCGAAAACAATCTATTCTATTATCCTCACGGTCGACCA
>JAOZLM010000244.1 GCA_029934815.1 Desulfocapsa sp.
TACTTCCTTCGGGCGCGTGACGAAGAAGATGAAGAGTTTTTACGACGCCATCAATGTTGGAATATCTGTAATATTATCAAGGAGATTTTATGACTACCCCGGAAATTGTTTATACAAAGATTGATGAAGCACCATCCCTTGCGTCTTATTCACTATTGCCTGTCCTGCAGGCTTTTACCAAAGGCTCGGGTTTTTCTCTTGTGGAGAAGGATATCTCTCTGGCAGGTCGTATTCTTGCCAATTTCCCTGAAAATCTCAGTGTTGATCAGCAGATTGCAGATGCTTTAAGTGAGCTTGGCAGACAGGTAAAAGAGCCTGATGCAAATATTGTTAAACTGCCCAATATAAGTGCGTCCATTCCGCAGCTAATTGCGGCGATAAAAGAGTTACAGGCGAAAGGATATGATATCCCTGACTATCCGGCAGAACCTGCAAATGCTACCGAAAAAGAAGTGCACGCACGATATGCAAAAGTGCTCGGTAGTGCCGTAAATCCAGTGCTTCGTGAAGGAAACTCTGACAGACGGGCAGCGGCTTCTGTAAAACGTTTTGGCCAGAAAAAACCTCACCGCATGATGAAAGCATGGCCGGATGTCTCCAGGTGCCGGATCAGCTCTATGGAAGATGGTGATTTCTATTCCAGTGAAAAGTCTGTCACGCTAAACGATGCCTGTGATGTGCGCATTGAATCTGTGGCAGATGATGGCATGGTGACGGTTTTAAATGAAAAGATCACACTGCTTTCCGGAGAAGTGATTGACACATCTGTTATGAATGTGAAAAAGTTACGCGAATTTTACAGTAGTCAGATCCAGAGTGCAAAAGATGATGGTGTGCTGCTTTCCCTGCATTTAAAGGCCACCATGATGAAGGTTTCTGATCCGATTATGTTTGGCCATTGTGTTTCTGTTTTTTATAAAGACGTATTTGCAAAACATGCGAAGACTTTTACAAAGCTTGGCGTAAATGTGAATAACGGACTGGCAGATGTGTATGAACGCATAGAGTCCTTGCCTGCCGCTGAGCAGGAGGAAATTAAAGCCGATATCATGGCCTGTTACACAAGTAACTGTGAGCTGGCCATGGTGGATTCCAGCAAGGGCATTACTAATCTCCATGTACCTAATAATATAATTATCGACGCCTCCATTCCTGTTGTTGTTCGTGATGGCGGCAAGATGTGGGGGCCTGATGACAAACTGCATGATACCAATGCCATGGTTCCCGATCGTTGTTATGCCACTATCTATCAGGAAGTTGTTCTCGATTGTCAGAAAAATGGTGCTTTTGATCCTGCCACCATGGGCAGCGTTGCAAATGTTGGTCTTATGGCGCAAAAAGCTGAGGAGTACGGATCCCACGATAAGACTTTTGAAGCACCGGCAGACGGAATTATCAGGGTGGTGGACAATTCGGACAGTATCTTGCTTGAGCAGAAGGTTGAAAAAGATGACATTTTCAGAATGTGCCAGACCAAAGACGCACCTATTAAAGACTGGGTAAAACTTGCAGTAAATCGGGCACGTATTGCCGGTACGCCTGCCCTTTTCTGGCTTGATCCGAAACGTGGACATGACGCCCAGTTAATTGCCAAAGTGGAAAAATATCTCCCTGAGCATGATCTGGATGGCTTGGATGTTCGTGTTCTTGATCCAGTTGTCGGGATGCGTGAGTCTCTTGAACGTATCCGCAAAGGGAAAGATACCATATCCGTTACCGGAAATGTGCTACGTGATTATCTGACAGATCTCTTTCCCATTCTGGAGCTTGGGACGAGCGCTAAAATGCTCTCCATCGTTCCTCTTATGAATGGTGGTGGTTTGTTTGAGACAGGAGCCGGAGGATCAGCTCCAAAGCATGTGCAGCAGTTTGTGGAGGAAGGACATCTGCGTTGGGACTCTTTGGGTGAGTTTTGCGCCATGGTGCCATCGTTTGAACATATGGCAGCTACCCACAAGAATGAAAAGGCAGCTTTGTTTGCTGAGACTTTAGATCAGGCCATTGGCGATTTTCTGGAACTTGAGAAGTCACCGTCACGAAAAGTGGGCGAGTTGGATACCCGGGGCAGTCACTTTTATCTTAGTTTGTGCTGGGCAAAGGCACTTGCCAAGCAGGAAAAAGATGCTGATCTGCAGAGCAGGTTCGCAGAGCTTGCGGCAACCCTTGATAAAAATGAGGCATTAATTGCAGAAGAGATGATCAGTTGCCAGGGGCGTCCTGTGGATCTCGGTGGCTACTTTATGCCTCTACAGGATAAAATCACAGCCGCCATGCGTCCCAGTGAGACATTTAACCGGATCATTGATGGAATGTAAAAATGAAATAAATTGGACTTTAAAAAAAAGTCCGGAGAATAAAAAAAAGTTTTCCCCTTAAAACGACGGTATGCTTTGATATTACGGCAACCTTCGTTTTGCGATGGCGATATTTGTAGTTAATTAGTGTTTCGTCTCATAATTTTAAGGTATATTGAGTTTAATGAAAATGATAAATTGTTCATAACTTTGCCTGTAAGGGGCTAAGTTATGAAAGTCACGACGATTCAAAGTACGCTTGCGTTCATCCCCTGTCAGAGGGAGTCTTCAGAGGCTGTTGGGCGTAAGCTCTTATTTGCAGGGGGATAAGGGGCATCGTTGATAATCTGTGGTACTCCTTGGAAAATTTGCTCTAATCGTCTTTGACCAATACTGTAAAATACAGTTTATTCCCCTGCATGAGTGACGGGGAAACAGAACATTCCTCAAGCCATATAAAAGAAGAAATATAATCTTGTTCTTCTTTGTGAAAGCCTGTTTCCGGTAGGCTTCAAAATTTATTATTACAATAGCGTAATCTGCTTAATCTGGCGATTTTGGTTAAATTTCGTCGTTAGAATTGGTGCGTCGAGGAAAAGAGATGGTGTGGGAAAAAGCAAAAGCCAGGTTGAAAGAGAGTCTTGGCGCGTCAGTTTATGCTCTCTGGGTGGAACCCCTTGAGTGTGTTAGCGTCGATGAAACACAAATTCAGCTTGCCTGTCCTGACAGATTTTATAAAGCACATCTTGAACGCAATCACTTGTCCCGTATTCAGTCGATTATAAATGAACTGGCTGGTGCTTCCTGCAACGTGCAACTTTCTGATAAAAGTGTTGAAGCGCTTCCAGCGATCACTCCTAAAGGCCAGCTTCGTCTGCCGCATATGCCTGTGAGACGTTCCACGGTTCGGGCACTGCATCCACGCTATACCTTTGATGCGTTTATGGTGGGAGAATCCAATCTCCTTGCCCAGTCCGCCTGTAAATCTCTTGTTAATGGTGATGATACGGTTGGCTCCTGTGTATATATTAATAGTTCAACAGGACTTGGTAAAAGCCACCTTACCCATGCCGTGGCACACACTCTGCTTGCTGAGTCACCTGCCACCAGAATCCGTTATGTGACAGCTCAGCAATTCGCCTCTGAAATGGTGCGCGGCATTCAGGCTGGCTCCATGGATCAGTTTAAATCGGGCTACCATGATGAATGCGATTTTTTGCTTGTTGAAGATATTCACGCATTAAAGGGTAAGAAGAAGACACAGGAAGAACTGAATGAGTTGCTCGACGCTTTAATTAAAAGTGGGAAACGCGTAATCCTCACTGCCAACAGCAGCCCAAGAGACCTGAAAGGGATTGACGGGGAGTTTAAATCCCGGATGAGTGCTGGCCTTGTAACCACTATTCAGGCTCCTGATCTTGCCACCCGCTATCGCATTGTGGAAAGCAAAGCAGCCATGAGTGGCATTGATTTAAGCGAAGAAGCCATAGGCTATATCAGTCAGCAGGTGCATGGTGATGTGCGTCGTATAGAGTCTACGTTACTTGCCATCCGGGCGAAAATAGCCCTCACCGGTGGTTATGTAAATATGGATCTGGTGCGGGAAGTTGTGGCTGAAGTAGCAGGAATCTCCAAAAACCTTACAACGGCACTGATTGCTGAAATAATTGGTCGTGAATATAAGGTGAGCTATAAAGATCTGCAGTCACGTTCACGCAAAAAAGTCATCACTTTCCCCCGACAGGTTGCCATGTATCTGGGACGTAAACATACCAGTGAGTCTCTTGGTGATATTGGCCGTACCTTTAATCGTAACCATGCGACTGTACTTCATTCTGTAAAGGTTGTTACCGATTTGTGCCGCTCTGACACATCTGTTCGTCGTCAGGTTGAAATTCTTGACCGAAAGATGGCTGAGTTGTAAGAATCCTGCCATCTTTACAGTATCC
>JAOZLM010000245.1 GCA_029934815.1 Desulfocapsa sp.
CATTGATTTGACAATCGGCTTACGTGTAGATAGAGATCATGAAACCCAGGGGCTTAACGTTACATCCCATGGTGAAGTCGGTTATAGTATATAAGTTACTCTGTAATGGAGTCATTTTGAATAAAGAGGACAAGTATGAAAAAGATTCAAGCTATTATTAAGCCTTTTAAGCTCGACGATGTGAAAGAAGCACTGACTGAAATCGGTATCAAAGGAATGACCATTTCTGAAGTAAAAGGGTATGGCCGCCAGAAAGGGCATACCGAAATCTATCGTGGTGCAGAATACGTTGTTGATTTTATTCCTAAAGTCAATATCGAGATTGTGGTAACGGCGGATATGGTAGATCAGGTTGTCGATACAATAAGATCTGCTGCAAACACCGGTAAAATTGGTGATGGAAAGATATTTGTGATTCCAATTGAGCGAATCATCCGTGTGCGAACCGGTGAGGAAAACCACGACGCTATATAATGTCAACCTTACGCACCCAAAGAGAAACGCTTGAAGAGTTGTGGAAGCAGGGCTTGAGTGGTCAGGCTCTGCTTGTTGAGCAGAGCCGTCTGGCCGATGCTTTTATTGTGGAGCACTTTCAGAAAGCTTCCACAGAAGACCCTTCGGATTCTGTTGCCATTATCGCACTCGGCGGATATGGCAGAAGTGAGTTGTTTCCCTATTCCGATATTGATCTGCTGATTCTCTTTCGTGAAGATGCGAAAGAGGAAATGGAGCGAGTGACAAACGGAGTGTTATATCCGCTCTGGGATACTGGTCTCGATGTCGGGCATGGGGTGCGTACAGTTGATGAATGTTTGGTGCATGCAAAGGAAGATTTTTTCTTTCAGGTGGCCATGCTCGATGCCCGGTTGCTCTGTGGTTCTAAATCTCTTTTTGAAGAATTACAAAAGCAATTTCGTTCTGAATTTGTGGAAGGGGCGCGGGAAGAATTTGTGAGTACCATGAAACGTTTCAGGCGCGAGCGGCGCAAACGTTTTGGCAGTCACAGTTATCTCCTTGAGCCTAATATTAAGGAAAGCAAAGGCGGCATGCGTGATATTCAGGCAATGCTCTGGACAGCGCTGGTTGTTTTTGGTTTACGGGATATTGAGGCTGTTGCCGATGCCGGGATATTGCTGGAGGATGAAAAGAATGATTTCGTAGAGGCCTGGAATATGCTGGTCAGAATTCGAAATCGCCTCCACTACATCAGCGGTCGAAAAAACGAACAGTTGTATTTTGAGCAGCAGGAAGAGATGGCGGCAGCTTTTGGTTATAATGATAGTGCAGGAGTTCTGGCCGTTGAGAGTTTTATGCGGGAGTTCTATGGGCATCTGCAAACCATTGCCGTGACCACCGATCTGTTTTTTGGTCATGTCGATGATGTGCTTGGTCTGGCTGACAATGAACCTGAAAAAAACAGACTGGTCGAAAAAGGGATTGAGATTCGTAAGAATCGTGTCCATCTAACTGCACAGAACGAAGATTTGCTGGCAAGACCCTACCTGTTAATGCGTGTTTTTCTGGCAGCGGCCAAAAGTGGGCTGCCAATTCATCATCGAAGCAGAAAAATTATACGCAGGAACTTAGGACTGGTAACAGATAAGTTACGATCTTCTGCGAGAATGGCAAAACCATTCTTTGAGATTCTGGAAACTGCTGAGGATGTTCTTGCAGTGTTGGAAATGATGCTGGAAACAGGTTTGCTTTCAGCATATATCCCAGAAGTTGCACGTATAGAATCTCTTGCTCAGCATGATGTGTACCACATCTACACGGTTGATAGACATCTTTTGCAAAGTGTTGCTGAGTTGCGGCAGCTTGTAAAGTCTGAAGAAGCTGTCTGGCAGAACGTTTTAACTCCCGGGGTGTTGTTTCTGGCAACGCTTCTTCACGATATTGGAAAAGGTGCAGGCGGCGATCATTCTGCCATTGGGGCTGAGTTGATACGCGATGTCGGCGACCGGATGGGACTTAGCAGTGATGAATGTGATCGGTTGCAGTTTGTAGTTCGCTATCATCTCTTTATGCCTGAAAATGCGCTCCGTCGTGATTTAAACGATGAAAAATTTATCTGGCAATGCGCAGAAAAAATAGAGAATAGTGACCGACTGGCCATGCTTTATTTAATTTCTGTTGCCGATTCAAAGGCAACCGGTCCGTCGGCCTGGAGTGACTGGAAAGCGACCTTGCTCTATGAAATGTATTTAAAGGTTCTTCCTTGTCTGGAGTCAGCGGCAATCACTGATATGCAGAATCAGGTTGACCAGGGAGTAGACTGGTTACGTTCCCAGGTAGATTCTCTGCTGAGTGCAGAGCCACGGGCAAGAGTATTTGTCGACGATTTACCGTCAGATTATCTACTTAGTTTTACCCCTGAAACAGTTGCCGCCCATGCCAGACTGCATGCTGAAAATAATAGTCTGCTGCAGCAGAAGGCGTTATTTTTTCCTGAGGAGATGCGTTCGCAATGGTCGTTGCTTATCATGTGTCGTGATCAGAGTGGTTTGCTGGCTAAAATTTGTGGTGTGCTCAGTTTGCACAATCTTTCTGTTTTGAATGCCCAGGTGTTCACGTGGAAAAATGGAAGTGCTGTTGATCTGCTTGAAGTGCGTGCAGAAGATGGAGTGATTTTTGAAGAAATGGATTGGCAGGCTGTGGAAGAAGATCTGAATTTGGCTTTAAATCATCGTTTGGGGCTTGGGCACAGATTATATAAAAAGTTAAAAAATAGCCATTCAAAGCGAAAACGTCCTTCAGGTGTAAGTGAAACAAGGGTTCTGCTTGATAACGAAGCATCAGAAAAATACACAATAATCGAGATATTTTCAGCAGACAGTCCGGGGCAGCTCTACCGGATCACCCAAACATTGGCTGATTTTGATATCGGAATTTACAGGGCCTATATCGCCACCGAAGTTGAGCAGTTGATAGATGTGTTTTATGTGCTTGACGGCCAGGGGCAAAAAATAACAGATACTATTTTTATTAAGGAGCTGCGCGATGGAATTCTTTATGGAATTTCCGGATCAGCTTAAAAACTCAATCTGACAATTTTGTAAACAAACTAATTTTTATTGAATTTTTCTCTCAAAATGGTAATGAGGGGAGGGCTGTTTTTTCTTCAGTTTTAAACGATAATTCAATTATAAAACCCGTTATGGGAATTTCTTTTATCGAGCCTGTAAAAGCGCAAATAAAAGAGAATATTTAACCTTCAGTAAGGAGACGATACAATGACTAGAGATGAGATTATGAGAACCATCGAGGAGGAGAATATTCACTATTTCCGCCTCCAGTTTGTTGATATTTTTGGTTTTATGAAAAATGTTGCTATTCCCCGCAGTCAGGTGGAAAAGGCACTTGATGGTATGATGATGTTTGATGGCTCCTCCATTGATGGTTTTGTTCGCATCAACGAGTCTGATATGTACTTAAAGCCAGACTATGATACCTTTACTGTTCTGCCCTGGAGAAATCAGGATGGCGTTGCGGCTGCTCGTATCATTTGTGATGTAGCTAAATCTGACGGCACTCCTTTTGAAGGATGTCCACGTAATAACCTCAAGCGAGTTCTTGCTGAAGCCAAAGAGTTAGGCTACACCATGAATGTTGGTACCGAAGCAGAATTCTTCCTCTTTGAAAAAGATGAAGACGGTCGTGCTACCACCATTACCAATGATGTTGCCGGTTATTTCTCCCTCGATCCTGAAGATACCGGAAATGATTGTCGTCGTGAGATCATCGAAACCCTCGAAGAAATGGGTTTTGAGATTGAAGCTTCTCACCACGAAGTTGCAGAAGGTCAGCATGAGATTAACTTCAAGTATTCTGATGCACTGACTGCTGCTGATAACACCATCACTTTCAAGTGGGTTGTAAAATCTGTTGCTGCACGTTACGGCCTGTACGCTACCTTTATGCCAAAGCCAATTTTTGGTATCAACGGTTCCGGTATGCATACCAACCAGTCGCTCTTTAATGCAGATGGCACCAACGCTTTCTTTGAAGAGGATGCACCGCTTCAGCTTTCCGAAATTGCGTATCAGTACATCGCAGGCTCTCTGAAAAATGCCCGCGGTTTTGCTGCAGTAACTAATCCACTGGTTAACTCCTACAAGCGTATGGTTCCAGGTTATGAGGCTCCAGTTTACGCTGCATGGTCAGCGTCTAACCGCTCAGCGCTCGTTCGTATTCCAGCGTCCCGTGGACTTGGAACTCGTACCGAAATCCGTTG
>JAOZLM010000033.1 GCA_029934815.1 Desulfocapsa sp.
TAAAGTGAAGAAGCTTGGCAAAGAGATCACACTACTGGAAAAACAGGTTGTAGAGGGGAGTCTTGGCAGAAAATCACCTGAGGAACTTCGTTCACTTGTCCAAGAAATTGAGAAATTAAAAGGAGAGGCAACCATGGTTCATCTACGATGTATCTACACTACAAATACAATACTGGATCAGCAGCAGATCGATTTTCTCAGAAAATAGCTGGGGAAGACTCTAGATTTTATGGCTAACGGGTACTTACACCCCACGAGGGCATAGTCGTCAAGCTAAGGGCTTATTCAAAAAGAAATTCAAAATCAGAAGCACGAAATACAAAACAGGTAAGCGAAGACTTCGAAATTCAAAAAGAAAAACGTTAAAAAACATAAACAACAGACCTCGTAAAACCAACCTAAACCACACTACATGAATAATGCTTTTATAGGCACTTAGAGCAAAAGTGGACAATCCGTTTCGTCATTCCGGCAGGCTTTTAGCCGGAATGACGTGGTATAAAACTGTCCAATTATATGGGCAGAATGGTTGCTCATTTACTATGTCTGAACAACTATAAAACCAGTGTGATAGTGGGCTATTTTTGTCATTTTTGATTTTTTAGTTTTTCTTTTATTGTTTCGTATTTCGAATTTAGATATTCGAATTTTCTCTAAATAGTACTTTTCGTTCAGACACTATTTATCAAGTTTAAAACGTAAAACAATACTTTTCAAACGTTCACCAAGCCCAGCAAGATCATCAGCACTATTATTGACCTGCTTACTGCTTTCGCTAAGACCACCGGCAAGTACACTTACCTCGGCAATATCGGACGAAATCTCACTCGCGACCATTGAACTCTGGGAAATATTTTCATTGATTTCGGCTATTCCCTGGGAAGCCTGTGCCACACTGTCGGTAATTTCCCGAGTGTTCGCCGACTGTTCTTCGATGGATGCAGCCACCGTTGTCACCAGTTCGCTGACGTCTTCAATAACCTTGGTCACTTCACGGATTTCCTCAACCGTTGCCCCGGTTGATCCTTGAATTTCCTCGATAATCCGACGAATATCCTGAGTCGCCTCCGCCGTCTGGCGTGCAAGATCTTTGATCTCATTGGCAACTACAGCAAAACCTTTGCCAGCCTCTCCTGCCCTGGCTGCTTCAATCGTTGCATTCAAGGCGAGTAGATTGGTCTGCTCGGAAATTTCGTTGATAACTGAGGTTACTTTGCCGACTTCCTGAGCAGAGCGGCCAAGATCATTAATTTTCGTCAAGGCCTGACGGGCCTTGCCAACTGCAGTACTGCTGATCGAACGAGTTTTTTCCGTATTTTGGGCAATCTCGTCAACAGTCGAGGTCATCTCTTCAACCGCTGTCACCACCACATTGACATTGGCAGCCGTGGTTTCCGATGCTTCTGAGACCGAAGTCATATTGACGCTCATCTCTTCAGCCGCAGCCGCCACCGTATTACTCTTACCCGTGGCGTCACCCGAAGCATCGCCAAGTCGTTCGGAAATCGTTGAAAGATCTGTAGAGGAAAGGGCTAAAGATTCGACCCCTCCGTAAATATCTTCGGCAATCGAAGTCAGGCCCTCTTTTACCTCATTCATCGAAGCCATCATGCTGCCTGGCCGAGCACTTTTATCAATGGCAATCGTCAAATCCCCATCTGCGATTCTTTTCAGGATCACATTCATATCTTCAGGTTCGCCGCCCATGATCCTGGCAAAACCGGACCGCACCCAGAAAATGACTATCAGAGCAAGTAATATTCCTGCCAGAGCAACGATCATTATAAAAGTTTCGGTTTGTGAAGCCTTTTCTGCAGCAGCAGCAGCAGCAATATGCTCAACCTCGGCTAAAACCTCTTCAAGTTCTCCAAAGACATGCAAAGTCTCAACCAAAGCAGGATGTGTGAGAACACGGTAATCGTCCTTTGCCCCTTCAAGGTCTTCAGCTTCAGTCAGATTTAAATTAATTTCCTTAATCGATTCATGCAGCCGATGATGCGGATCTTCCATTTTTTTCAATATTGGAACTAACTGAGGATAGTACTTTTCCAGTAATTTACGGGGCTCACCATACATCCATTTGCCAAGATTACATTGATGGTCATCGGTTTCAACAGTAAGCTTCATTCCCGGATCATACTTCTGCAAAAGGCTCTGTTCCACTGATTCGGCCCATTCATGGTGATCAATCTCCATCGTCTTCAACTGGGACACAGTATCAGCCGCATGCTCTGCATCTTGTGCCATCTTATGCATACTCTTAATGCCGAAGTGCGACACCAAACTTAAAATCACGAGCAGGGATCCGATCAAAAGAAACCCCAATAAAATTTGCTGACTGAGCTTCAAACGCATAGTAAATTCTCCTGAAAATTTCAAAGGCAGTGCAATAACTGTCACGTTTTGTTAGTACCTTATAAATTCTTTTCGTGTTTTTTTGAAAAGAATTTGGTGAAGGTACTTATACCCCCTTGTGAGGTGTTAGTACCTTATACCCCCTTGTGGGATGTCAGCCGGTTACCGGTCGGCTATACAGGCTCGCGACTAACGGTGGCAGGAGGTGCAGGGGTTTGTCGGACCGGCAGGTTTGTGCTCTTTTTCAAGCTTTCTATGACAACGCTTACACAAAGCCCGATGGGAAACCTTAACGATGTTTGGGGTGCCACCCTTTTCATTGCCGGGATGACAGCTTCCGCATTCTTCGATATCCCTTGCCATGTCCCAGCTTTTGTGACACTCATCACATTCCATTTTCGCATGCTCGGCCTCTCTATGGCGAAAAATCGGGTGACATGAAGCACATTTTTCTATTTCACTATCAAAATCCCAAGTATGATGACAAAGGTCACAATCATAGGCGTCGTGTTTTTCGTGAATAAACACGGAAGGTTTCCGGTCGCTGCCAGGATCAGCTTTTGTTACCCGTATGATACCGGAAGGGGCATCATTGGCATAGGCCGCTAAAGAGCCCAATAAAATAAAAGCCGTTATAAGTATTCCCGTTACCCTCATCATCACGTCTCCAAGATATAACTAGTGCCTGAGCGAAAAGTGCTATTTAAAGAAAATTCGAATATCTAAATTCGAAACACGAAACAATAAAAGAAAAAACCAACAATCAAAAACGACAAAAAACAACCTGCTATCATACTGGTTTTGTTGTTATTTGTAGTTTTTAATGTTTTTCTTTTTGAATTTCGTGCTTCTGATTTCGAATTTCTTTTTGGCCATCAATAGTTTTCGGTCAGCCACTAACTATCTAATTAATTTTAACAATTTAATAGAGTCAAACCAGTGCTAATATCTGATTTTTTCACAAAATAAACACGATTACAAGGAAAATAATTACTACGAAAACAAGAGACTGCGTAAGGCTGGTATCAGAGGGAATATTGGGGAAGGACCTATATGATTTCGAGGGATATTAAAAGCAGAATGCAAAAAGACCGGCTACACTGCAGTGTAACCGGTCTTTCGAGCCAATTTATAGATTGACAAGCTATATACTCACCCAGGGGATGAGAATTGTCCCGCAACTATTTTTTAATGTCGATGCTGAGACTTGCCTCGTTCATCTTGATTGGTACATATTCATCGGCGTCAAGTCCCATGTATTGTCCCACGGAACTTGCGCCATATCAACAACATCTACCAAATTGCTTACAAAATGCGAGCCATAGAAATACTGAATACCTTGAATCGAAAAATCCACCCGATGAGGTCTTGGCTTATCACCTGCGTCTCTTCAGGGTTCGTTTAGCTCGTAAGATCAGTATCTTTAATTTTGTGTTCTCTGAAAACAGTATATCTTGCCGCTGACAGGAATTAGCCACAACCGAAAAAAATTGTACGTCACCCGGCCACGAAGGGATTGTCCCACTGCTCATGGCAGCAGGCTCAATCGGTAGCTTCAGAATGACGTAAAAAATGGAGGTGGCCATCACGATTCATCAGCAGCTTGATATCCTTGCCATTAATGGTTTCTTTCTCTAATAATTCCAGGGTAAGCTTATTGAGCAGTGAGATGTTGCCCACTAAAATTTCTGTGGAATATTTATAGGCTCGATCAATGATATCTTGAACTGCGGCATCTATAGCTTCAGCTGTCTTCTCGCTAATAGTGGGGCTGGAAAAGCCAGGTTGCTCTGGATTCTTAAATACTATGGGGCCAATATCTTCATGCATCCCCCACTCACAAACCATTCTGCGAGCAATTTCACTGGCTCGTTCAATATCATTTGCACAGCCTGTGGAGAGCTCCTGAAAAATAAGCTCTTCAGCAATCCTGCCTCCCAGGAGAACACAGATTTTATCAAAAAGATAGGAGCAGGAATGTGAGTATTTATCAGTTTCAGGGACTTGCATTGTCTGCCCCATAGCCTCGCCGCGGGGGATAATACTGACCTTGGTTACCTTGTCGGCCCCAGGGGTCATGACGGCCACTAAGGCATGACCGATTTCATGATAGGCTGTTATTTCTTTATCCTTATCAGAAATAATCATTGATCGCCGTTCTGCTCCCATCATTACCTTATCTTTGGCAAGTTCTAACTCTTTTATACCAACCTTAGTATCATTTTTGACGGCAATAAGGGTGGCCTCATTGACCATGTTTGCTAGTTCTGCCCCTGAAAAACCAGGAGTTCCTTTAGCAAGCACCTGCCACTTTACATTCTCAGCAACATTAACCTTGCCGGCATGAACCTTAAGAATATGCTCTCGACCTACGACATCAGGAAGTGGTACTAATACCTGGCGATCAAAACGACCAGGACGCAACAAAGCTGAATCAAGGGTATCTATCCTGTTAGTGGCTGCAACGACGATGACCTTATCACTTATCTGGAAACCATCCATTTCAACTAAAAGCTGGTTTAAAGTCTGTTCCCGCTCATCATTGCCACCAGCGCCCCGATGTTTTCCCACTGCATCAATCTCATCAATAAAGATAATACATGGTGCTTTTTTCTTCCCCTTAATGAATAGATCACGAACACGTGAGGCACCAACCCCGGCATACATTTCCACAAAACTCGATCCACTCATGGAAAAAAAGGTAACACCTGCTTCCCCGGCAATCGCTTTTGCCAACAGAGTTTTTCCTGTTCCCGGATCACCATAAAGAAGCACCCCGGTGGGAATACGGGCACCTGCTTCAGTGAATTTTGTTGGATTTTTTAAAAAATTGACAATCTCAACAAGCTCTTCTTTGGCTTCGTCTATGCCGGCAACATCTTTAAACCTGACATCTGATTTTGTACCATCAACAACCAGGGCTTCTGATTTACCAAAAGCCATGGCCTTGTCGTTCTTAGGCCATCTCCCCCTGATAAAAAAATACCAGATACAGAACATGAGGATAACTAATTCAAAGGAAAATAATTGTTGAAAGATACTCCTTTCATCCATGTTCGGTATAATTTCAATGTCAACTCCCTTGGCAAGGTAGGTATCAATTGTTGATGGATTAGACGGTAAGTTGGACATAAAATGTTTACCCTTGGTATCTGTCCAGGTGGCTTGATTTCTCTCAAGGGTAAAATTGGAAATTAATCCTTTATCTAGATTTTCTTTAAATTTAGTATAGGAAAGCTTTGTGGTATTACTGATATCGTTATCCGGCTGCTGATATTGGAATTGGATGAGGACGAAAACAAGGCAAATTGCAAACCAAATTGCCATTTTCTTATAAAATTGATTCAAGTTAATTCTCCCGCAAGGCTTGTTTGGTGCTCATTGGTAATAAAAAATCGCTTTCAGGCTGAACCAGAGAATTCGAACTTATTTTTCACCAGCTAATGAGAAGAAATTGCTTTCCGACAGGATAGTACAAGGGGGGCAAACACGCCTCCAACCACCAAATTGGCACTCCAAACTGAGCTGAGCTCAGTCCTGTCGAGTGGCTATTTTTAAACCTTCCGTCACCACACCTTCCATCAGAGATAACAGCCCACTCTCACTCCCGAAACCTAAATAATACCCTATAAGACTCCAACCAAAACAGCAACATCAAATAGACGCATCGCAGAAGCATTCAATGTTCCATGAGCTTTTGCTATTCCACTGAAATGTTCCTCTTTGCCGCCACAGAGCACAAAGATGTCCCTTTAGTACCTTACTCCTGAAAACTGTCGTAAAAAACAGGTACGCACCCTAAAAAAACAGGGTACTCTTTTTAGTACCCCCTTGAGGGGTATAAACTACGACTCCGAGGGAGGGGGTACTGAACTGAGTGCCGGCTTTCCTTAGCGTTTACCGGTGTTAGCTCACCAGCAGCCATCAGTCACTGCCGCTTACAGGCTCCTCATAACCCACCCCAATGAAAAAAACCCCGGATATCATTACCGGGCCAGAGCTTCAGGAAAGTAAGAATCATGCGGATCACCTTCTGCTCAACAATAAAACTGATTCTTTTCTTTCATAGCACGTAAGGTGAAATGTCTGCAAAAAAAATTCAGTCAATCATCACTGATTGACCGGCCAAAGACATGGATACAACCTGCTGTGCTAAGAACGGGCGTGTAATTCCTGCCCATTTCTCCGGTTCCTCAATGTACAGTGAGGCCGATGAGTTGCAGGGTATAATTTGTGTTTTAAATGATGTAACCGAATTAATAAATAGTGAAAGGAAACTCAAGGAAAAGGCCCATTACGCCCCTCTCATCGGACTGGCCAATCGCAATCTTTTTTTTCAGTGCATTGGCCATGATGTTGGGGATTTGATTCTTGGATTTGGTTCTTCAGGAAGTTGCCAGCAGACTTAAAAAATTCGTTCGTTTCGATGATACGGTGGTACGCATGGGAGGTGTCGAATTCATAGTTCTTCTAAGTGCTTTAAAGGAAACTGAGAACGTAGAATGTGTTGCATAAAAAAAATATTCAGAAAACACTTAACTTCTTTAAGAGTAATAGTGCCTCCCTTAAGTATCGGCATCAGTGTGTTCCCAGATGACGGCGACAACACATAATCCCCGACTGACCAAGGAAATACAGCCATGTATCACACCAAAGAAGAGGGCGAAAACCACGTCCTCAGGTAGACTAGGAGCCTGTCGGACTTTCCGAACCACAAACGACAATACGCTGAAATTGTTAATTCTAATAAAATTTGACTATTTTCACGGCTAAAAAATATAAACTAACACCGGTGATGAACGGTAAGCCGGCACTCATTTCAGTACCCCCTTGTAAGTATTAATAAAATAAAAATGTTACTGTAAATATTCGGGTTGAAGGAAAACTAGTGCTTCAATCCGTCAATTGTAAATGTTTGGATAGGGTAAGCGTAGACTCCCGTGCCCCAGGTTCGCTCAAGCCGGCTTAAGAGCTATATTGGTTCATATGCGAAAAAGCTGGATCGGGCGAAGATGGGATGCTAGCCGAATATTTACCGACAGACTCCTAGAACTCTATATTTCCTAGCACCTTGTATTATTCAGTACGGCCATAATCATTATACGGCTATCGTATATTATGTTTATAGTCATCATTTATCGTCAGTTTTTAAATGCCGGTAATGGCGGTCCACATCCCCCTCAGTGACCCACCAATACCGTTCACCACCAATCCACTGATAAGGCAACAAAAACCCCATAGACCAATAAGTGCAGCCATTACTATGCCTGCACTTAATAGAAAACTGGAAGCTTCACCTACTACGTCAACCTGATTTTTGGTCTGTGCCTTTGTTCCTATTTTTACGGGCATTATGTCCTCCATATTTATTTATTTTTTTCCACTTTTCCTGCTCAACATCAGCCGTGCCGGAATTATCTTGTTTTTGTTACTTAAAACTAAGCATAATATATGCCAGAAACAATCAATGACATTTTTCACAAAATATCAAAATGTTAAGCCAGTGCTCAATTAAATATTAATTGAAGATGATTGCATTTATGCAACCATTCAAAACACACGCCTTTGCATAATTGCAATATACAAAAGTAATAGCTTGCTCCGCTCGAACGTGAGTAACTGATAGTAAACATCACCCAACTGAGGTGGAGTAAACTTAGGATTTTTTCACTATGTTACCACGAGAAAGTAAATATTCGGGTTGAAGGAAAATTAGTGCTACAACCCATCAATTGTAAATGTTTGGATAACACCCCTGGTTCGCTCAAGCCAGCTTCAGAGCTATATTGGTTCATATGCGAAAAAGCTGGATCGGGCGAAGATGGGGTGCTAGCCGAATATTTACACGAGAAAGATAATGCACCACCTACATGCGCCCGGAATAATCGCTTACCGGTTAGGGGGCTATGGCAACTGAACAGGTAAGCATCAGACTCCAAACCTGGAGACAATACATGCCAACGTACAGTTTTGTCCTATTTATACCGTAGAATTACAAGACCCATAACGAGATAGGACTGTATGTATATGGGGTAGCATTGATTGTTACTGCGAGGAGTCTTTGAATCAGGAGTTGTAATTCGTAGCGTTAAAAAGGTGGATTCCGGTGAAGTATTACTTTTTTCTTTACTTTTTTACTGGGTAGTTAATTTCGTATTTTTTCATTTTGCGCCAGAGAGTCGTCTTCTCAATACCAAGATGTGCGGCAGTCTTCCTTCTGTGACCGTCAAACCTGTGCAATGCGGCCCATATCGTGCTCGCCTCTGCATTTGAGAGAGGATTCACTTGGACACTATCATCACCTTCAGCCATAGTTTTCGAGACTGAAGCCACAAGCTCTTCAGGCAAACATTCCAGATCAATTACCGAATTTTGGCACATAACAAAACAATGCTCGATAACATTCTCAAGCTCCCTGACATTCCCGGGGAAGTCATACTGCATAAGAATATTGAGAACGCTTGGACAGATGGATTGAATATCCTTTTTTGTCGTTTTCCGGAACTTGTCAATAAAATGTTGAACTAGAAGGGGGATGTCTTCACGTCGTTCGCAAAAAGGCGGCAATGCAATATGAATGATATTGAGACGAAAATAGAGATCGTTGCGGAAAGGTCCTTTTTCCACCTGTTCTTTCAGGTTTTTATTTGTAGCTGCAATAACCCGTGCATTTGTTTGAATGGTTGCAGTGCCTCCAAGAGGCTCAAACTCCTTTTCCTGCAATACACGTAAAAGATTTAATTGAAGAGCTGGGGAAATGTCGCCAATCTCATCAAGGAAAATAGTTCCATTCTCCGCCAGTGAAAATCGTCCCGGTTTATCTTTTTCCGCCCCGGTAAATGCTCCTTTTTTATAGCCGAACAACTCTGATTCAAGAAGCGTGTCAGGAAGAGCCCCACAGTTGAGGGCCACAAAAGCCCCCTTTCTTTCACTTAACGTATGGATAGCACGTGCAAAAAGCTCTTTCCCAGACCCTGTCTCTCCTTCAAGGAGAACATTACTGTCACTTTTTGCAATATAGGGAAGCGTGGAAAAAATCTTCTGTATTTTGTAATTTTTACTAACGATATTTTGAAAGCTGTACTTCTGAGATATTTTCTTTCGTAAACTGCCTGTACTGGAGACGTCCCGAAATGTTTCCACACCACCTACCACACGGTGATCACCGTTTCGCAAAACAGATGTGCTGACGAGAATCTCCACATCATCACCATCAATATCCATGATAATGACTTTCTGGTTAAAAATATCCCTGCCTGTTTCAATAGATTTCTTGAGAGCGCAATGGGATTTGCAGATATTGGCACGAAATACATTATAACATTTCATCCCGATCGCTTCCTCTCTACTAAAGCCTGTTATATTTTCGGCTGCCCGATTGAAAGAGGTAATTTCAAACTTATGGTTTACTGTAAAGGCTCCATCTGCAATAGATTCCAGAATGTTCCGGTTAAATGATTCATCCTCATCAGCAAAACTGCCGGAACAGGAACCACGCCTATATTTATTTGACTTTGTATTCTTTTTTATGTTCTTTCTTTGAGAATCAGACGCGGATATTATTTGGGACAATTTGCCTCCTTCATCAGTTTTACCTGTCAAGGATTGCTTGTCATTGGCATCCTTTGCCTTTGTCTTTGTCTTTAATTTCTGGGTATAACTTCTCTGCATGAAACATACCTGTTAAAAATAACCGATTACTAAGGAATCGCTCAAAAACAACTTCGCCATTTTGAGTTGACTAGGGACATTGGTTTTAGCAAGCCGCAGATAGTCAACCTGTAGGAATAGCAAAACTATTTCAAGGAAGAAAATATCTCGACGTACAACTAACCCGGTTTAACCGAAAATACTGTTAAGTTCACTGGATAAGTGCCTTATCAGAAAATTTCTTGTGAAAAAAACAGGTAAGCACCCTAAGAAAACAGGGTACTCTTTTTTAGTACCCCTTGAGGGGTATAAACTACGACTCCGAGAAATTGTTCTGTAAGGCACTGATATGGTTAACACACGTAACAGCCTGACATTACTACACCCCGGAAATTATGTTAACCGTAAGATTTTGTGGTTGACAGACTCTCAAATTCTTAGGTGTGTCACACCATACAATCTAAAGTATAAATAGTACCTCATGACCTGATTGAGTGCAATATAAGCTGCACTGACAAACAGTCAACAAACAAATAAACAGATGTTCCATTCCAGGATATGGAAATAATGTTACAGTATAGCCTTGTTCCTGTTTTACAGTCCCTATTTTCTCTAGGAGGCTGTCCGAGAATGCCTTTTTGCCCAAACTCTTCGTTATTTTAGAAAAATAATGCTCGGAATATTAACTATATGCCTGCGCTTATTTTTATGAAATGCCTCGATTTTGAACAAAAGTGCTATTCTCGGACAAGCTCCTAGGTCTTCCAGTGCTTTTGTATTATATGTTTATTCAGCTCCAGTAGACCGCTTTATCCATGACAACAGAATTCTCCACCACTGGAATGTTCACATTGGCCAAGATCAATTGTTCAAGCTGCTCGAGATGATCTCCTGCAAGATCATCAAAAAGAATAATCCGCTGCCTGGTGTTTACTTGACCTGAAGAAAAATGATCCAAATAGGTATCGGAAACTGTTTTAAAAGGGAGTTCCACTACGAAATCATCTTTTGAGAAGAGAATACCTTTTTCCGGACAATTATCTTGCAGACAAAATTGCTCTACATACGTAAAAAGTACTCCGCCGATTCCGATTTCCTGAACTTCACCTATGTCGCGATGGATAACAAAAAGTTCCCCATCCATTTTAAATCTTGGAAATCTTCTCCGATTGTTGAATCCGATTGGCTCGACTATTTTCATCTCTCTCCTTAATAACCGACCTTAGCGAATACGGGTGGACTGGCATGGTAAGATGGTCACTGGTTGTCAGGGGTCGGTTGCGGAACCAGCACCAGCGGCTATTTGCGTTGCTACACAAGCGTCCATTTCTTTGATCGTAAGGGCTCGGAAAGAAATAACTTGGACTTTCCAATTCGTAACTGTACCACATCTTCAGTCGATTTCCTGTCCTCGAAATCCTCTCGTAGCAAGCTACGCTGCGGTTTCGAGGACAGAAAACCAACTAAATCTGCAGCACATTTGCGATCGGAATTGCCCAAGTTATTTCTTTCCGGGCCCTAACCACTCAAAACACACATTTCGTTTCAATCGTCGGACTTCAAAATCCCGTGGCTTGTTTTTTATCAATCGTTTACTCCAAAACGCTGCTCAGATTGGGCCATCGACATATGGCGATCTATCAACCGGAGAGCAAGATCGTGGGCGAAAACCGGAAGGCGTCAACGAGAGCTAAGTGGATACCCCTTTGAGAAGAACAATCAAAAATTCTCTGCGCTCGGGATGAGGGTATCAGGTCGCCCTGATATCAAATCGTGGTGCACCCAACATACGCTTGATGTTTTCTTTCAGATCAATCTGGTCAGGATTCAGAGAATCCTGGGCCATGAGTTTTGCAAATAAATCTTCCTGTTCAATGGGGTGCATGCACTTCTCGGAAGAACAATCTTGTAATTGGACATGGGCAGCCCAGGGAATAAAATAGTTATGTGGTGGAAAACTTTCGTATTCGGGGATGTCAATATTGAGCCCGGAAATATACAAAAGGTTTCTTCCTCTGTACTCGTCACCGCGTCTGATGGATTCTACCACTCTGGCAAATTCCAGTTGTATCGTAGTCTTTGCAGCTCTGAGTGAGGGGTACTTGGCACTGACAATATCCGGCATAAATTCGATCAGTTGCCTTTCAAGGAGAAGTGAATCATCTGTTTCATGAAATTTGTCTTTAAAAAAGAACAGGTCACTTGTTAAGCGTTCACCTATACTCTCCCCCTGTCCTGTTTTCCATTCATAACCTTGATTTTCCAGTCGTTTTTGAAAGGAAGGGGAGACTTCGTAGGTCTGGGTAGTGCTGGATGATGATACAGGATGGATGACCCTCTGGTTGTTTGCGTCAACCATATTGGAGAGTTTTAGGACAAAACCCTGTTCAAGGGGATGCGAACCAAAATCTATAAAGGAGGCTTTCGATGTGATTAGGCAACGGCCTTGGGCATCTTTACTCAGGAAAATACGATCACGAGCCAAGTGGTAGCGGTTGACATAGGGAGTAATTACATGGGTGAGTTTTCCGCACGATACGCAGGTGTTGTCTCCGGATATATGTGGTCTGTGGTATGTGCCGTACTCCCCAGTATTGGGATCATATCCAACATGGGTGGCCTGAATAATAACCAGATCGTCACCATGATGCGAATGAGGGCCGTGGCGATCAACGGCAAGCATACCCCCGACTCGACCATGATTAAAGGGAAATGTCCCGAAATGTTTGGTTATAAGGATGATAGGAAGCCCCTGGTTTTCATCGGAACAGAAGGCCCTCGAAGGCATTATATAACCTTTGTGAAAGCCAAGCTCTTTACAGAAATTGTAGAGTTTGGGGACAAATTCTGGATAGGGAATGGCCAGACCGTCAACTTTAAAAGGAGCAACTTCTCGAACAATGTAAGGTTCCCGAAATTTATTTAACATGACATCTCCTTTTGAGCAGGGTTTAAAACAATTTCGTTACTGTTTCCTCAGTAGCCTCGTTTTATCCCAATCTACGGTTTTTCAACATTTAACGCGAACAGAACCTAAATATCACTATGGTCTATTGTGTTTATTGTCGTGCAAACAGTACGATATAGGAAATCTTCCATATATCAATGATGTTCCTCATAACCTGTGAACATGGCTTTAAAGTGTGCAAGTGGCGTGTGTCCTA
>JAOZLM010000246.1 GCA_029934815.1 Desulfocapsa sp.
ACAACATCAACCACACGCTGTGAAGTGAGCACATTGCCACCAACCACAGCAGCAGTTGGCGAAGGATCAAGTAAACTACCCTCAGGGATTATAAGCTGAATGGGCAGCAGACAGCCATGATTTAGTGGAATATCTTTTTCAACCAGACAGCGCAGACTATACAAAATAGCTGACTGAGTAACGGCTTTGGGCGCATTCAGATTCCCCCAAAGTTCTATACCAGTTCCGGTAAAATCAAATACGGCACTGCCATCCGTACGATCAATGGTAAGTGTGAGCACGATTGGACTGCCATCATCCAGATATTCGGTGGCTGTTACAGAATCTTTTACTGCCAGTCCCCGGGCACTGGATACCTCACACAAACTTGTACGAACGGCCTCTTCTGCCGTATCCTGCACATGATGCATATAAGCCTGGACAATGCTAATACCGTGGTATTCAACCATTTCCAGAATCAGATCAATTCCCTTCTGGTTTGCGGCCACCTGAGCCTTTAAATCAGACAGATTGTCACTAAGCAGTCGTGTACCGCTGATGGCCGGACGTCCTTTCTCTGTAATGATGTCTTTGGGAGCCAGCAGCAATTCTGAAATGCCCTCTTCCTGGAAAATATTTTTTTCAACAAGTTTAAACGAGAGGATTGCTGCACCTTCTTCCACAAGTTGCCGTGATCCAGGCGGCATGGAACCCGGTGAAATTCCGCCAATATCGGCATGATGCCCACGGCTTGCCACCCAGAAAATAATGTCGTTTTCCTGAAACACCGGTGTCATCACCGTAATATCAGGCAAATGACTGCCACCGGCTGCCGGGTGATTACTAACCAGCACATCACCGGGATGAATAACATCCACCCGCCGGATCTGTTCTTTTACAGCCTCACTCATGGCGCCCAGATGGACGGGTACATGGGGTGCATTTGCCACCAGATTTCCGGTTGGCCCAAACAGAGCGCAGGAAAAATCCAATCGCTCTTTTATATTTGTGGAGATAGCCGTTTTCTGCAGCATCCGTCCCATCTGTTCGGCAATCGACATAAAGAGATTGCTAAAAATGGACAATTGCACCGGATCTACCGCAGTATCAATAGTATGTTGCCGTTCAGTACCGGCTTCAATCTCCACATCACCATAACTGCTAATCGTTGCTGTACAATCAGGTTCTACCAGGATAGTTCCGGTACCCTGAATAAGAATGGCCGGCCCCTGAATTATTTCGCCTGACGCAAGTGTTTCCAGGTTATACAGTCCGGTTTTTTGCCAGCCTCCTGTAAAATAACAGCGAACAGTTTCAATTTCACCCTGTGAGGGGCGGCTGTCATCCAGCGGAAATGAACGTAAAGTTGACGCTTTACCAATGGATCGCACCCGAATATCATCAACCAGAATATCACGCCCGGTGAGTTCGAAGCCAAACTCCCGGCGATACAGTTTCTGAAAAACAGTTATAAAATCGTCATCATCAGGTCGTGCCACCATCATTGCGGTATCGGTTCCCTGATAACGCAGATTCAGATATTGATGGCTTTCAATATCACCGGATTGCAACCCTTGATCACATAACTCCTTAACGGTTTCATTTTGCAGACGACTAAGTTTTTCCTGTAAAGTGACAAGCGATTCCGAATCTAGAATTTCAGCTGCCGGTTGCTGTTTTTCAACCACGGTATCGGCAAGACCAATTCCATAGGCTGAAAGTATTCCACCAAAGCGATGGATAAAAATAGAGGTAATTCCAAGGCTGCGGGCAATGGCACAGGCATGCTGCCCACCAGCCCCTCCAAATGTTGCAAGGATATGCTCTTTGCTGTCAAACCCACGCATAACGGATACTTCACGAATGGGACGAACCATCACTTCATTGGCAACTTCCAGAAAACCCAGAGCAGTTTCTTCCACTGTTAATTGTGGTCGATTACTCTTTGCGTAGTAGCTGTTGATTTCTTCGGTGAGCGTTGCCATCTGTTTATAACTCTCGTTATAATCAAGAGGCTGATCTTCATTCTCGCCAAATATTTTCGGGAAATACTCAGGCTGTAAACGGCCTAAAATCAGGTTGGCATCTGTTACCGTCAGATAACCATTTTTCCGGTAGCAGACAGGTCCTGGATGCGCACCAGCAGATTCAGGTCCCACCAGAAACATTCCATTATCAAAAAAGAGTCTCGATCCACCACCTGCTGCCACTGTTCTGATATCCAGTTGCGGTGCCTGAATACGCACTCCAGCGGTTTTTGTTTCAAAGGTGAGATCATATTCACCACCAAATCTGGAAACATCGGTGGAGGTGCCACCCATATCAAATCCGATTACCGGTTTTTTTGTTTCTTTGTTGTACGTGGTCATGGCGTAACCAACAACACCACCGGCAGGACCTGAGAGAATGGCTCTGCTGCCGGTAAAATCTTCAGCCGGTGAAAGACCGCCATCAGATTGCATAAATAGCAATTGAGTGGATTCAAGATTGTCACTGAATCCTTTTCTAAAGCTTTGCAGATACTCCCGGATATGCGGCGTTAAATAGGAGTCCACCATGGTTGTATCGCCCCGGGAAACAAGTTTCACCATGGGGATAACCCGGGAAGAGAGGGAAACTTGTTCAAAACCCATTTCCAGCGCTAATTTGCCAACGACCTGTTCGTGCTGTGGACAGGCGTAGGCATGCATAAATACTATGGCAAGGCTTTTGATTCCCTGGTCAAGTAACTTTTGCAGACGTGGTTTTAAAGCTGCAAGATCAGGCTTGGCGAGTACTGCAAAGTGCTCGCCGGTTATACCTTCGAGTTGTTCTTCTGAGCTTGTTTCATTTTGCCGTAAAAGACGCAACCGTTCATCAACTTCAATTACTTCTGAGTAGAGCAGTTCAGGCTTTTCAACCCGCAGATCAAAAAGATTTGGTCGATCCTGATTCCCAATCTGCAGCACATCGCCAAACCCAGCTGTAATAAGAAGAGCACTGGCAGCACCTTTACGTTCAAGCAGAGCGTTGGTGGCAACCGTGGTTCCCATACGGATCCACTCGATTTGTGAGGCATCGATATTTCCGTCAGCAATCAAACCCGAATCTGAATATTCTTCTAAAATCCGTCTGATTCCCTCACGTGGTGCATCATCATAGTTGGCAGGATCTTCTGAGAGCAGTTTTACAACCTTAAAACCCGGTTCCCCCGGCACTTCGGCATAAACATCGGTAAAGGTGCCGCCACGATCAATGGAAAACCGAAAATTTTTCTGTGTATTTGCAGCCATTTTTTAATTCCCGCTCATAAGATTAGGAAGAAAAAGAGCAATCTGTGGAAAAACTGTAATAATAGCTGTGGTAAACAGCATAAGAAAGAAAAATGGCATGGCATAACGAGCGATTTTCACCACCGGTTCTCCAGTAAGCCCCTGAATAACAAAAAGGTTAAAACCAACCGGCGGCGTAATCTGGCTCACTTCCACCATCAGAATAAGATAAATACCAAACCAGATGGGATCAAAACCAGCAGCTGTTACCATGGGCAAGGCAATGGGCAGAGTCATCAGCACAATGGAAAATCCATCAAGCATACAACCAAGCAGAATATAGACAAGCCCCAGAATAATCATCAACATATAGGGTGACAGATTCATCTCTATTATGGCCATGGTGAGTGCTGCCGGAATCCCTAAAAACCCCATAACACGGGAGAGAAAACCGGCACCCACCACAATCAGCATGATCATACAGTTGGTTTTCACAGCCGCCACCAGACATTCCAGCATGACGGATGCATTCATTCGCCGGTTTATAAGGGCAAAAAAAGTGGCACCAAATACGCCAAGGGCAGCAGCTTCTGTTGGGGTGGCAATTCCTGCGTAGATGGACCCCAGCACAACGGCAATAAGCGAAAAGGTGGGAGCCAGATCCTTTATGGAGCGAAAACGCTCTGCCCAGCTATAGCTTTCCTGTAATCTCGGAGCAATTTCAGGAGTTACAATGCCACGGTATATGATGTAGGCCGCATAGATCGATGCCAGTAAAAGCCCGGGCAGAACACCGGCCATAAACATCTTCCCCATGGAAACTTCGGCAAGGATTGCATACACAATCATGATAAGTGATGGCGGAATCAGAAAGCCAAGGGTTCCGGCACCCGCAAGTGATCCCATGGCAATCTTGCGATCATAGCCGAGCTTATCCAGTTCTGAGAGAGTGATTCGGCCAACAGTTGCAGTAGTCGCAGCACTTGATCCTGAAACAGC
>JAOZLM010000247.1 GCA_029934815.1 Desulfocapsa sp.
CCGCAAATGGCCAGACGATCAACAGAGATCACCCTTGCCCGTTTTGGAAGAACCACTCAGCTGTATGCACCCATTTATCTTTCCAATTACTGCACAAACCGATGCGTCTATTGCGGTTTCTCTGCAGATAATCTGATAAAACGTAAATGTCTGACCTTGGACGAAGCTGAAAAAGAGGCCATGATCCTCCACGAAAGAGGATTTCAGCATATCCTTCTTGTATCCGGCGAAGCGGAAAATGCAGTGGATGTGGAATATATGGAAGCTATTACCCTGCGACTGCGTGATAAATTTGCAGCGGTCTCCATTGAAATACAGCCCATGTCCGAAGAACATTATCATCGTCTTTTTCTGGCTGGCATTACTGCAGTTGCTGTATATCAGGAAACATACGACCGTAAAATGTACAAAGAGGTACATCTTTCCGGTAAAAAAAGTGATTACGATTACCGACTGGAAACACCTGCACGAGTAGCAAAAGCAGGAATGCGGGAAGTGGGAATAGGTGCGCTCCTTGGCCTTTCCGACTGGCGCGCTGAAGGCTTGGCCATCGGATACCATCTTGCCTGGCTGCGAAAAGAATTCTGGCAGACCGCATTTACCGTATCATTTCCTCGTATGCGCCCTGCTGCCGGCGAATTTGAACCATTGCATATTGTATCTGAGAAAAATCTTAGCCAGTTACTATTTGCCCTTCGTATTTTTGATCAGGATGTGGGACTGATTGTTTCCACACGAGAAGAAGCACGATACCGGGATGGCATGCTTGGCCTTGGGCCCACCAGATATTCTGCCGGATCATGTACAGCACCAGGCGGATACGGCGACGACAATTCAGATGGAGAACAATTCAGCGTTGGTGACCATCGCTCTCTTGAGGAAGTATCGGCAATGATACGAGAAAAAGGATTTGATCCGGTTTGTAAGGACTGGGATCGAGAGTTTCAAATAGAAAGTACTATTTAAAGAGAACCGCAGAATATCGAACAAGAAATGTCGAATGTCGAAGTATTCAAGCCCTGACTTCAATATTCGATACTCTCTCTTCGACAACTATTGACACGGAGTAACAAATCATGAGCGACATAAAGAAAATGTACACTACCATCCTTGGCGACAGTTTCCCCATGGACATGACCATCTCCTTTGGTGACCAAAAACTGGTTTACAAAAAACGTACCTGGGGAATCAAAATGGAAGATGGTTCCATCGACGAACGTGGTATCCGCTACGGCGAAAATCCTGATCAGGAAGCAGCTCTTTACGAACTGGCTAACGGAAATCTCACCCTTGGTGAATGCTCATTTATTCAGCCCGGTAACGGTCTCGTTTCAGCAATTACAGCAGAAGATATGTTACAAGTTGGTAAACATCCTGGAAAGATCAACCTTACCGATGTTGATAATGGCCTGAATATTATCAAGTACCTGACAGATAAGCCAGCTGCTGTAATCCTCAAGCACAACAATCCTTGTGGTGCTGCTATTGGTGATACACTGGCCAGTGCTTACCGTAAAGCCAACAGATGTGACCGTATTGCTGCTTTTGGTGGCGCTGTCATTATGTCAAAAGCAGTTGATAATGAGACTGCCAAGCTAATGGCCAAAAACTATCTTGAAGTTGTTTGCGCCCCTGAATTTGAAGACGGCAGTCTTGAGATTCTTGCAGCCAGAAAAAACCTGCGGGTTATCAAAATGGGAGCCATTGACCGACTGGCCGATTTTGAAAAATTCAGATTCGTAGATTTCAAATCCCTTATTGATGGGGGACTCATTGTTCAGCAATCAGCAGTAAACTCCATTCGCTCCGTCAACGATCTTCTACCAGCTATCGCCACCCGAAAAGGAGTCGATTATAAATGCGACCGTGAAGCAACCCAACAGGAAATCGATGATATGATCTTCGGCTGGGCCATTGAGCATGGTGTTACCTCCAACTCCGTCCTCTATATCAAAGATGGCTGTACCGTTGGTATCGGAACAGGTGAGCAGGATCGTGTAGGCGTAGCTGAAATTGCTGTTCATAAAGCATATATCAAGTACGCAGATATCACCTGCTTTGATACTCACAAAATGCCTTATGCTGATCTGTGCCTTGAAATCACTCAGGGTAAACGCGACATAGCGGATAAAGAAGCAATTGATGCAAAAGTACAGGAAGATCGTGCCAACCTGCCAGGTTCTGTTATGATTTCAGATGCTTTTTTCCCATTCAGGGATGGTGCTGATGTAGGAATCGACCAGGGTTGCACCGCCATTTTACAAGCAGGTGGTTCAATGCGTGACTCTGATGTCATCACAGCCTGCAACGAAGCTGATCCTAAAGTTGCTATGATGTTCACCGGACAGCGTTCTTTCAAGCATTAATCCATTGATTTCTCCCTGAGCGTTCAACGTAAATGCTGGACGCTCAGTTTCACTTCTATCTTCCTTTCTGTTCTTTTCCCAAGCAACCATAAATTAAAAAAAGAATTTGTTTTTAAAATTCTTTTTGATACAATTCTTCTGAGGGTACACAATAGTCATGTGTATCAATTTCATTTTCTCTAAAGGAGTGTGGTCAATGCGTTGGTGTGATTTTTCTATAATGAGCAAATTACTTATCAGTTTTGGTTTTGTTGCCTTACTTATGTGTATTATCAGCGGAGTAAGCTGGGTTGGATTTAACGATCTCTCCACACAACTAGACAAAAACATCATTCTTAACAACCTCAATGAACAAATTCTTAAGCGAGAAGTTGATCATGTGAACTGGCAAAATAAAGTCATTATTTTTCTACTTGATGAAAACTCACAAAAACTCAATGTAAAAATGGATGCACGTACCTGTAAACTCGGTAAAATTCTCTATGGAGACATGCGAGCAGAAGCAGAAAATAACCTTCCAGCCCTTGCACCATTATTTAATGCTTTAGAAATACCACATACTGCTCTCCATAATTCTGCAAAAGAAATGCAAGCATCTGTAATTGCAGAAGATGGATTTAAAGACGGGGCAATGGAGATTTACAACTCTAAATCCCGTAAAGCACTCCAGGGCGTGAAGAAAGAACTCCATGCGATTGCCGATGAAATTGCAAAAAATGTAACGGGTGCTAATCAGGGACTCCAGAAGAACGCAAAATTCAAAAAACAGCTAATCATTATCCTGACAATAATATCACTTGGTTTCGCACTCATATTTAGCCTTTTTCTCTCCAAAAGTATCAGTAATGCTCTTAAAAAGTCCGTTGACTTAGCCATATCACTCGCTGACGGCGACCTTAGCAAACGTATAGAACTTCAACAAAAAGATGAGCTTGGTTCATTAGCAACGGCCTTGAACACCATGGCTGATAAACTGAACAATCTTATTAGCAATATGAGCAATGAAGTTGCAGAGCTCTCTTCTACCTCAGGTGAACTGAACACTATTGCCAAATCAATGTTTGACGACAGTTCTTCTGCCTCTGAGAATGCCCGCAATGTTGCAAGTGCTACGGAGGAGTTAAGTTCCAGCATGAACTCGGTCGCAGCAGCAAGCGAAGAAGCCTCTACCAATGTTGGTTTTGTTGCCACCGCTTCCGAAGAAGTGGCTCTCTCCATTGCCGAAGTTGACCAAAAAACAAAAGAAGCCCGATTGATAACTGAGGATGCGGTACAACTGGCACACAGTTCTTCAGAGAAAGTAGATGCACTGGGTCAGGCAGCCTCACAGATCAGTAAGGTAACGGAGGTCATAACTGATATTTCCGAACAGACCAACCTTCTTGCGTTAAATGCGACAATTGAAGCAGCACGTGCAGGTGAAGCAGGAAAGGGCTTTGCAGTGGTTGCAAACGAGATTAAAGAGCTTGCTAAACAAACCGCTGAGGCCACCGGAGAAATAAGAGGCTCCATAGAATTAATGCAGGGATCCACAAACGAAACAGTGAATGAGATCAAACAGATTACTGGAGTTATAGGAAAAATTGATGTCATTGTCACATCAATCACCGATTCAGTCGCTGAACAAACAATAACAACAACGGAAATAACGGACAATATCAGTCAGGCAGCATTGGGGATCAGCGAAGTAAATGAAAATATCGCCCAGAGTTCAGTTGCATCTTCTGAAATTGCTAATGACGTTAACTCTGTATCAGAGCTTACTTCAAATCTGGCAGACACTGGAAAAACAGTCGAAGATGGTGCAAACAGACTGGCTTCTGTTGCTGATAC
>JAOZLM010000248.1 GCA_029934815.1 Desulfocapsa sp.
TGAATATAGAAATTGTAATTGCTGTCTTCTCATCACTCCCCCCTTTGGCAAATCGCAACACCCCCATTATACAATACCATAACTATTGTTTCAACGGTGTCTTTTCTCCCTAGGAGCTTGTCCGAGAATAGGCATTTCGTTCAAAATCGAAGAATTTTTAAAAAATAAGCAACTGCAGTTCAGAGTGACGAGCATGTTATCAGCGGTTTACTGAGCTGAACGTCAGCCTTGTATAATCAGCTCGCCTAACGGTTGCAAAACAATAGGTAATATGTCCCCGGTTTTCCCCTCTGACCTTCGAAGACGAAACGGCCCTGGTGGAAACAGTGTTTTCCCCTAAGGTCTATCGTCGCTATGCCGCACAATTATTCACAGGAAGAGCATATATGTTGTGGGGAGTGGTAGAGGAAGAATTTGGAGCAACAACACTTACAGTAACGAAACTGAAACAGATCAACATATTGACAAAAGGCTGACAAAACCATATATTCTAAATATGAAATATTTGAGTTGGAACCTTGACAAGAATGCCCAGTTAAAAAAGATCAGAGGGATTTCCTTTGAGGAAATAGTTTCCCAGATTGAAGCTGGGAAATTACTAGGCATCAAAGAAAATCCGGCAAGGAATAATCAGAAAATTTATATTATAGAAATTGACAACTACGCAGTAGTTGTACCTTTTGTAGAGAATGAGAGAGAAATATTTCTCAAAACCGCATTTCCCAGTCGGAAGTACACAAAATTATATGGTTTAGGGGGTAAAAATTGAAAAAAAATAAAAAAAAGGCATTTCTGCCACTTGACCAAGAAGAAAAAGACTTAATGGAGTCGCTTGAAAATGATCCATGGACAAGTGTGTCGGATTTTCAACAGGAAGAAATCGCCGTTCTCGCTGCAGCAAGAAACACTCTAAAAAAAGATAAGCGAATCAACCTTCGCCTAACAGAAAAAGACTACCAACAAGTTAAGATTAAAGCCATCGAAGAAGGTCTTCCATATCAAACACTTATCTCCAGTATTGTGCATAAATATCTCAATGGCACACTAACTCCAAGGCTTTAGGACATCTCTCACTTCATTTTGGCCAGAGACATTTCCCCCACCTCTCCTACAGTTGCGGGTCAACACTAGAGGCTGACCAACACCTTAAACCTTGCACTTGAGCAAAAAGCAACCCAACACCACCGCCAGCCATATCAATCAGCACATCTGCAGCCAACGGTGAGCGGTTTTCAATAAAAAACTGGCTCAATTCTGTAGCACAAGCCAGCATTAACAGATCCAACACCAGAAATCTAACCGGCCTTGTCGGGTGTGTACGGCGCAATGCAAAAGCAAGCATCGCAAAAAATAAAAAATGCGCAACTTTGCTAATTTCTATTCCAGCAAATACAGACTTCAACCATACAGGCAATACAACCTTCTCTTCAGTTACCACCACCTCAGCACTAACTTTCTCACTTATTTCGGTTTCAAGTTCAGAACTAATTCGTTTTGTAATATCTTGCTTCACGTCAGCAGGCATGGTTGTACCAATAAGGATTGCTGCAACCGTGATCAGTATGGGAAGTTTCTGCGCAAGAAATTTTCTGCGTCTCAGGTACGGGACAACAAGGGATACTGCAAAGCATAACCAGGCTGTGCGCATCAACCATTTAGCCCACCGATACAAAGAAGTCTCTTCAACCTGGTATAGACTCAAATCTTTAAGAAAAAAGCTGCCGCTGCATCGACTCATCTGCATAACAACTCTAATTTCGGAGCATTCCGGTGCAACCCGAAATACCTCACCTACCTTCTGCCACTCATTTGTCCCGGCTAAGGCAATCACCGAGTGTGGGATACTCCATCGAGCCTTGCCGTTAATATATTGCACCAGCAACAGTCTCGCTTTATTCCATGATTTCTTTCCTGCAACAACATCTTCAGTTCGGACTAACGCTTTGAGTTGTAACCTTTTTCCAACAAATTGATTAGCAATTACCTGATAAATTGCAGTCCCTGTTTGCAAATCGGACGAATAAAACGATACCTCACCACCGTTAACAACAATCTCATCCGCCTCCCCCTTATAAAACTTCCAACCGACAAGATCTCTGCCAAAATGTGCATTGGTAACAATTTGCAAACCACTATTCTGATATTGGGCTACAAATGCAACAGAGATAAATGTAAGTAATACAAGCAGGGAAAAAAAACAGACTCGCCATCTATTGGCCACAGCAATATCGTTATTCGATATAAGATTATCTATCTGCATATTTAATTGACAGAGCCATCATCTATTTCAAATGATATGAGCCTGTTTTGGGCGCACCGACAAAAACAACAATCCCATTTTTGGTCAGAAAGCTAATGTCCCGTTTCGCTGTTTTACTAACAACTCCCCAGCGTGCTACAATGTCAGCAGACTTGCATTGAATACCTACATGCAATTGGTTTAAAAACCATTGCTGTCTTTTATTTACGGGGACATTTACGGGGACATTTACAGGGACATCTGTTTCGGTGGGTCGTGCTTGTTCTACTGTTGTCAACGGGTGGGGTGAGAAAACAACACGAAGAGCAGGCCCGATCTCATTCCATTCAGGGATGGGATAGCCCTCTTTTTCACATGCAGATGCAACACGGCGATAGCCGCTCCCCCACTCTTCCATAAGAGATAAGCGATGCAACACTTTGGCAATACAACGATTTCTGACCATACTGGTGCCAGCTCTAAACGTATCCAAGGTCATGCCAAACGGCAACAGCCCAGGGCTCTGTATTTCCAGACGATCAGCAAAAATAGCCACCATAATACGCATGCCAGACAGAGAATAATCAGCATGGGCAATGGCATTAATTAATACTTCACGTAAGGCAATCTCAGAATATGCAGGAATATCTTTGCGACGAATAGTCTTTATTTGTGCGGCCAACCTGCTGTTGCGTCGTACAAATTTAGGCACCTCTGCAAGAGCTTGAAAAACGCTCCCCTCAACATCAAGCCTATCAAGAAAATCTACTTTTTCAGTCCCCGCAAAAAGAGCGCAACTAACTCTGGCATCAGGAAAATATCGTTCTCTTGCAATCGCAGAACCAAATAAAATTATTGCCCCATTAGACGGAACAACTTTATTACCGTAGGGAACAAGAAGCCCCAAAGAATTGAGCTTTTCTTCGGTAATATCATCGCCAATTTCTTTAAAAGCAATTTTAATCGTTTCAACGTCAAGATCATCAATAGTCAATTCCGGCCTTGGCAATTGGTCAAACGAAACACCTTGCATGTTTCGTTTCATCTCGGCAATAAATTCAGGCCCAGCCTGGCGAGTACTTGACCCCAGACGGATGTAAGTACCTTGCTCCTCACCTTCACTTTTTAAATAAAATGGCCCAGGCCAGTGAGCAACACGAATACAAAGCAGTACTTTACCATCAAATGAAACAATTTTAATATCAGGCATGATCATTGGGACAATTGAATCAGCAATACTGCTGCATAATTGTTCTTCGATCAGTAGGGGATCAGCAACACCAACAATTTCGCCATTGCCTTCCCTGCCAATAACAATAGAACCACCAGCAGTATTGGCGAAGGCGATAATCGTCTTCATAATCTTTTTGAGGCTGGTGGTGTCCCTTTTAAACTCAAGGGTTTTCCCTTCAGACATTCCGAGCAGATCAGATATATTCATTGAAGTTACCATATGACCTTCCAACAACCACCCTTCGCAGGATGCCAACACAATTAAGCAATTTCTTTTTTCTTAAAAGAGTATTGATTTTCACCGAACTTTTTGCCGATATACGACGGAGCCAACAAGGGTCATCCTGCCATTGTATTGTAGGCGTCTTGTGTTCATATTTCAACCACCATTCCCACGATATCATTCAACTCCGTTCTGTAAATAATACTTAAAAAAAACGATCTCTTAGAAAAAATCTGCCATTCACTTGTTCCGGCTAACGAAATCACCGAATGTAGGATACTCCATCGAGCCTTGCCATTAACATATTGCATAAGCAACAGCCTCGCCTTATTCCATGGTCAGTATTATAGAAATCGTAACAACAACTCCCACAGCAAGCGGAATGGTCTAAAAAGATAATAAAAAAAAGGAAAGAGAAGCAGGTAGCTGTATGGCATGCCAATGAACGGGCCCGCCTACAAGCTATCGGGCTGACTCCTTCTTTTGTTGACGGGCAGATAGCAG
>JAOZLM010000249.1 GCA_029934815.1 Desulfocapsa sp.
AACTGTGTCTTGCATAAGTTAAAAGCACCGCATTTTGAACTTATCTTTTTAAAGGGTGTGCTCCCCGTAGATCGATTGGATCAAACAGCCTCTATAATAATCACTCTCGACATCTCAGGACAGGCAGTATCTCTTGAGGCAAATACCCTGGAAATTGTAAATGACCAAACGTTGAAAATGGTTGCACAGAAAAGTATCAGCCATGAACAGATGCGTGAATATTTCAGAGTAGATTGTTCACTGCCAATTCAGCTAAGATCTCTAGTTCCTGATGAGTTTGACTCTCCCGATGAAAAATGGAGAATCCTTGGTACTACTGTTGATCTGAGTGGTTCCGGGTTACGTGCGAGCTTTAGCTCATCACCACCTGAAAATACTCAGGTACGAATGGAGTTAGCTTTACCCACTGCTGTTCCAACCGTTGTTAATATCCTGGCTTCCCCCATGCGCATATCCAAATTAACTGACAAACTATGGGACGTAGCATATCAATTCGACGATGTAAACGATGAAGACAGAGATACCATTATTGGCTGTTGCCTGGTTGCACAACGTCGTCTTCTCCGCTTAAAAGTAAATGTAAAAAATAATTAAGGATTTTTTTCAGTGTCTGAAAATATAGCAAAAACTATTAGCAGGATTCCCGACAGTCAATCTGCTGAAATTGATATTTCCACAAAGGCTGGACAAACTATTCGTCTTAATTGTATTTATAAGGAGTCTCATTCTCCTGAGTTTTTTTTAGTTTTCCCTCCTAAAAGATTACCTAATGATATTGATACCGGAATTTTATGTCCTATCTCTATCAAACTTGAACAGAAAGCACTCACACTATCAGCTAAAATCATAGCCATTAGCGGAGATCGGACGCTGGAACTTGCAGCAAAGGATACCGTTAAGCCTGAGACCCTCCGCGAGTTTTTCAGAGTTGATACAAAGGTTACAATAGTTGCAAATTACAATCCTGATTCCGTTGAGGGAGACAGCCACTCCTGGACACTTGAAGGGCAAACTCTGGATATGTCGGGAAGTGGTGTTCTGACTATTTTCACGGAAGAACCACAAAACAGAAATAAGCTTGAACTAAAACTTAGCATGAACAATGGAAAAGATGTCATTAGCTGCACCGGCCATATTGTTCGTACAAAACGCTTGAGGAAGGGAAAATATCAGGTTGCTTTTCACTTTGACACTATGAAGCCCAAAGAGAGAGATACTATAATTTCCTTCTGCTTACAGGAACAGAGAAACCGTCTTCGTGATAAGGTACACACTGCAGATTAATTTTTTTATCTTTTATGCCGATTGAATAGTATGAATACTATCAATGCACTTACTGCCATTACACCTGTTGGCTCATCGACTTCTGACAGTAGTCAGCGCCAACAGAATCAATCATTTGGCAAACCTGGTCAGTTTCTTACTGCCACAGTTCTGGAAAGTGCAGACAAAAATCAATTCTATCTCGATATTCAAGGGCAAAAGATACTTGCTAAAAGTGACTCGGTATCCCTTAGTCCAGGCGCAAAATTAAAACTTGAAGTTCTTGCCACAAAACCGGAATTAGAGCTAAGGATAGTTTCAAAAAATCCTGAAATGTTTTTTGGTAAGACACTGACTCTTCTCTCAAAAAATCTTGATATCAGCACTTTGTTTCAAAGTCTTCAGACTAGCCCTTCTCCATTGTTTGACAAGCTGAGCACACTCTCTCAGGATGGCCTTAAAACCTTTCTCTCTCTTCAGCAAGAACCTTTAACAACTATTGATAGTGGAAAGAACCTAAAACTGCTTTTAGATCGGCTCGGTCTTAATCTGGAATCTGTTTTAGCCAGAGGGAATAAAAATCAGCAAGGAGCACAAACGCTAAAATCCGCTCTCCTTGAAATAAACAGCTTGCTTAAAAGTGGCAGTGAACTGGCGGAAACCACAAATAGACTACTCGGCACCATTGAACTTTATCAACTCGCCAACCTAAGGCTCAGTAATGATAATCTACTTGTTTTTCCACTGCCGCTTCCTTTTTTAAATCATGGTTATCTACTTGTTGAAAGAGACTCAAAGCAAACCCCTGAGACCAAAGATACCAACCCGCAACGTTTTTCATTACATTTAAATCTTGAGCCTATAGGTAATATAGAGATTTCTTTTCTTCACAACTCTGAAGGACTGTACATCCGATTCCTCTGTGAAACAGAAGAAAAATCTTTCTTTACCAGTGCTCAACAGGATGAACTGAAACAAGCAATCAGTTCCACTGACATTCTTGGCTTAAGTTTCGGTGTAGGAGCCGGTAACCCTGCTCAGGCACTTATCCAACAACTTATTCCGGACGGTGAGACTATGCTGGACACAAAGGTTTGACACGTTTATGAAAAAACAAGAACTTGAAAAGGCAGTCGCAATACTTTACGATTCCCAAGAATCATCGTCGCCCAAAGTCATTGCCAGTGGCAAAGGAGAAGTGGCAAAAAAAATTATTGAAACGGCCAGAGAGGCAGGTGTCCATATTCAGGAAGATGCAAATCTGGTGGAGTTACTTTCAAAAATTGATCTTGGTGATGAGATTCCGACAGAATTGTACCAAACTGTAGCCGAAGTTCTTTCGTTTGTGTATCAGGTAAATGATAAATTTAAAGAAAAAATGAGATAATAACCTATGCTCTGGAAAGATGGTCGAAGAAGCAACAACGTGCAGGACAGAAGAGGAAGTCGTATCCCCGGAGGGAAAAAGGGTGGAGGAATTGGAATTCTTTTACTGGCGCTGGTTGGTATGTATTTTGGCGTTGACCCAGCAATTATTATGAATATTGCTGACACTGTACAGCAACCGACAAGTAGTAATAGTGCTCCTGTAAGACAAACCGCGGAACAAAAAGAACTTGCTGATTTTGTCTCTGTTGTACTGGCCGATACTGAAGACACCTGGACAAGTATTTTTAAAGAGCGGGGTGCAGTCTATAAAGAACCTCAGCTGATCCTCTTTACCGATCGGGTGCAATCCGCTTGTGGCTCAGCACAGGCTGCCATGGGGCCTTTTTACTGCCCTGGTGATCAACAGGTATATATTGATTTATCATTTTATAAGGATTTGAAAAACAAACTGGATGCACCAGGAGATTTTGCACAAGCTTATGTAATTGCTCATGAGGTTGGGCATCATGTACAAAAACTGATTGGAATTAGCGACAAAGTTCATGCCGCTCGTCAACGTTTGTCAGAAAAAGAATATAACAAATTATCAGTTCGACTTGAATTACAGGCTGATTGTTTTGCTGGAATATGGGCAAATCGCGCAGATAGAGTCAGGCAGGTGGTAGAACCAGGAGACATTGAAGAAGCATTGCACGCTGCCAGCAGGATTGGCGATGACCGTTTACAAAAGCAGTCACGTGGTTATGTCACTCCTGACTCATTCACTCACGGTTCATCCAAACAGCGTGTTCAATGGTTTAAAATTGGTTACACAAGTGGATCCATCGACTCTTGTGACACTTTCAGCAGTAATACATTGTAAACAAAAAAAAGGCGTTACTCCTTTTGGAGCAACGCCTTGTAACAAACTTGAAAACCTGAAGATCTGCGTCTAAACTTTATTGGCAGAAGCTCGTTTTGCAGCTTTAAGTGGATTAATGCGAACAGTAACAACGGTAATTTCCGGTTTCGCATGAGTCGCAAAGTTACAAATCCCCAGACGCCATTTTGATTCTGGCTTGAGATAGGAACGACAAAATTGCGAACCAGATTCTTCAACTATTCTGTCACACCCTTCACAACTTTCAACAACAGGTTGGAAATTTCTTTCGCTAAAACTCATAGCAGCTTGACTTTGCATGCTGTCTCCTCAATGTAAAACTTTCGATTTTATATAGAACTCATTCTGAGTATCTTCAATTAGTAACAATAATGCCTTTTGCAATCTTTCTTAATACCAGCAACCCCTGTCTTTCACAAGAACTTTTTCAGATATTTTATCGTTTTTTCTTAACAAAAAATGAATTGAAACTCGATTTTCCTAAAAAAAAACAACATTCTAGCAGACTAACTTGTAATCTCCAACAGCATGATATAGAATAAAATTTTGGTACTGTAATATTAGGCCATGAAAATACTGGTCTATTTTCGTGAATAGTTAGATTTACCTATTATAAAATAGCCGTCTCAAGCAGGAGAATTTTAAAAATGCCTA
>JAOZLM010000250.1 GCA_029934815.1 Desulfocapsa sp.
AAAAACACACAATGGATATTAATACACTCTACTTACTGGTTGCACTACTTTTCGGCGGTATCGTCGGAAGTTTTTTAAATGTTGTTATCCTTCGTCTGCCAAATGAGGATGAGTCCATTGTATTTCCAGCATCTCACTGCACCAGTTGCAACACCGATCTTCACTGGTATGAAAACATCCCGGTACTAAGTTATCTGGTCCTTCGCGGAAAATGTAAACACTGCAAAGAAAAAATTTCTCTTCAATACCCGGTGGTGGAGCTAAGCATGGCTCTGTTATCTGCTGCCCTGGTTAACAGGTTCGGGTTCAGTATCAATGCAGCCGGTTATTTTATTTTTACGGCAGCACTGCTTGTTATCATCTGGATAGATATTTACCTGCAAATCATCCCTGACGTTATCTCTTTACCAGGGATTATTCTGGGCTTTCTTTTTGCTTTTGTCAGCCCAACACTTACCTGGCAATCATCCTTAATCGGTATTCTTGCTGGCGGTGGTGTCCTCTACTCCATTGCTCTCCTCTACCTTTTATGGAGAAAAATAGATGGAATGGGCGGCGGCGATATCAAACTTCTGGCAATGATCGGTGCATTCTTAGGCTGGCAGGCACTGCCCTTCGTTATATTAGCCAGTTCACTCAGCGGAACATTCGTTGGCTTGATCGCTATGATTAAGCAGAAGAAAGGTGGCCAGACGCGTATCCCCTTTGGCCCGTTCCTGTCTATTTCAGCCCTTCTGTATCTGTTCTTTCAGGAACAGGTCTGGTATCTCTACCAGCTGTACCTGAATTACAGTTTTCCATCCTAATGGTGTTGTAAAAACTCTTCCTCTTCTTCGTCACGCGCCCGAAGGAAGTGACCTTGGGGATCAAATTTGCGTCCTTCAATAGGAAGTTTTTTCCTTAGCCATTCAATACTTCTTGTATCTCAGGCAGTTTCTGTACGAATCGGTGTGTCAAAACTAATCCCGGTCAATTCCATTCCTGACTGGATATCATGCCCCAGCTGTTTACCGACAAATCTGGCTTTCTCTACCTGCTTCCTGCTGTGTCCATATTTGGGATACACTCGTTTAAACCAGCTGGTGCCTGCCTCCGGAGTTCTCCCGGCAAGTTTTAGGAAAACTCCGATTGTACGCCACGGCTCTGGTGTCGGGTGAGAGAAAACGACAGGAGAGAGCACATCTTTCACACCACATTTATTGAGCAGTGATTTCAAACCCCAAAAATGCATACGCCAATACCCACGACACGAAATCAGGGGAAGCACTGTCTGGCCTTCAAATAACTTCTTTCCCTCATCATCAATTAGTGAAAGTACCGGACCAGATGGATTATACGACCAGGTAGGTCCTGCCAGAATAATCAGATCCCATTTCTGAAAGGCGGTTTCTGGTAAGGGCCTTACCGGATATCGCTTCCTGAAAAATGTCTGTACCATCATAATAAAAGTAGAGGGAATGGTGCCGATTGGAAAACGTAATTTTTCAATGGTAAATATACGCTCCCAGACTATTTCCACACCCTCTTCCTCCATACCGGTTACCATGGTATTCAAGAGATTACGGGTCTGATGACTATAGGAATAGGAAAGGATTAGCACTCTTTTATTGGCCACGACTTTCAACTCACTGGTAGATGATAATATTAAAGTAACACCGTTCGAACAAATATCCGTTTGTGTCTATTTTCCCTAAGTAACTATAATCCAGAAAAAGGCAAAAAAAAAGCCCCCGATTGCTCGGAGGCTTAAAAATACAGATAGAAAGAATCTAAACGCTATTCTTCTACTTCATGCTCAACACCAATGGCGATTTTGTAAAGCAGGGTGACAACCAGAAAACCTGTCGCCCAGACACCAACAGTAATTCCAAGCTCATTGACGGTGGGAACATACTCTGTAATCTCATGCAAAGGGGTTGGAACAAAACCGGCAAGTACAAAACCGATTCCTTTATCCAGCCAGAATGCAAGAAACAACGCAGAGCAGCCAAGGAAAAGAACAAAATCATTCGTTCTGGCAGCTTTGGTTGCAAGAGTTGCAATGGCACCGAATGCAAGAATTACAAAAGCCCACATAAATGGAACCAGGTTATTATACATATGACCATGATGCTCAAGACCAAAGAACAGATACTGCAATGCATGTTTGTGACCTGGGATGTTAGAATAATATCCAACAAAAAATTCGAGGCCGACAAAGAACATATTCAATATTGCAGCATAAATAATAATGGTGATAAGCTTATTCATCGCCTTTCGACCAGCATCAAAGTTTGCAACATATTTCAGAACCAAACAAGCAATGATGATAAGGGCTGGGCCTGCGGCAAACGCAGATGCCAGAAAGCGTGGTGCAATGATAGCAGAAAGCCAGAAGTGACGACCAGGCAGACCACAGTAAAGCATAGCTGTTACAGTATGAATGGAAACAGCAAAGGGGATAGATAGATACACAAAAAAGTATATCCACTTTGGTGGTTTAACCTGTTTCTTTTCAGCAGTAAGAATTACCCAGCCGCAAAGAACGTTTAAGAACAGGTATCCATTCAGTACGATAGCATCGTAAAACAGCATGGAACGTGGAGATGGATGCAGAACAACATTCAGTGCACGCATAGGCTGTCCAAGATCCGCCATGATAAACATAAGACACATGACGATGGCAGCAATAGCCAGAAACTCACCAAGAATTGTAATACGTCCAAATTCTTTAAAATTGTGAATATAATAGGGAAGTACCAGCATAACACCTCCAGCCGCTACTCCGACCAGAAAAGTAAACTGAGAAATATACAGTCCCCAAGAGACATCCCGGCTCATGCCGGTCATACCCAGACCAAAATTGTACTGCCTTACATAACAGGCAGCACCAATAGCCATGAGCATTCCTAAAAATGCAAGCCAGACCCAATACGCCGGCTTGCCTTTGAGAGTTTTTTCAATCATGACTACCTCACACTATGTAAAAGACTGATGGTTTAGTACCCAGTGTTGGCTTTCTCTGGATAGTAAATTCTTTATCAAGCACCGCCCGAATCTCAGATTTCGGATCATTCAAATCGCCAAATACAATGGCGTTTGTTCCTTTGCAGGCCTCGACACAAGCTGGTTCCTGCCCAAGAGCAAGACGTTCACCACAGAAGTTGCATTTTTCAACAACACCTTTCATACGTGTGGGAAACTCCGGATTGAATGATTTGACATAAGGACGCGGATCCTGCCAGTTGAAAGAGCGGGCACCATACGGACAAGCTGCCATACAAAAACGACAACCGATACAGCGATGGAAATCCATGGCTACAATGCCAGTGGAGGCCATTTTGAAAGTTGCCTGTGTAGGACAGGCTTTAACACATGGTGGATCATCACAATGATTACAAAGTACAGGAAAGTCTTTGTCTGTTACCTTCTTTGATCCGTGATGCACTGAATGATCAGTAAACACGTTCTCAAAAGGTGCTTTCCATATCCACTTGATTTCACCTTTCTTCTCAGGAAACTGTGGGATATTATGTGCTGCAACACAAGCAGCAATGGCTTCATCGAGCAAGCCATCTTGTGCATTGAGTTTGCGTGTGTCAATCACCATTCCAAGTCGTACACCAGTGGGTGCTTCTTCTGCGTGTCCGCCGCCATGAGCATCAGCGGCAGGAGCGTGTGCAGGAGCTGCATGACCTCCGGATGCAAAAGCAGGAGTTGCAGTCAGCTTGACAACAGCCGGTGCTGCCATTCCGGCAACAACTGATGCACCTGCAATTTTTAGAAACGTTCTTCTTGCCTTATCCATTAGTGGGTCGCCTCCTTCGATTTTGCATCAGCGGGAGTCAGATGACAATCCCAGCAATAAGGGTCTACAGCAGCGTAGGTATGGCAACTATCACAGAATTTTTCTTTATTACTATGACATTCCATACAAGCCATTTGCAGACCTTTAGGATATTTCTTGCCGCCAATCTCAAGGATTTCACGATTTCCGTCACGAAGTACGTTATCGCGCCATTCATTGAGCAGCTGCATGTGGTTAGCCCGCATATAGTCAGCAGGCATAACACACTGTTTTTCTCCATTCGGTGGTAAATCGGGTTTCGGCAGATCACCCGCCGTTGTCAACCCGTTAAACCAGACTGGAAAAGTCACAAAGGCTATAAACAGTATCAGCCCCGGTATGATTG
>JAOZLM010000251.1 GCA_029934815.1 Desulfocapsa sp.
GTCTTTTTACCACTTCCCTTTTCGTCCATAGATCCCTGCACATACAAAAAGCAACGGAAGAAAGATATAAAACCACCATTTGCTTTTTGCTGCAACTGCTACCAGAGGATGACCGTGATATGACGGCATAGGATCCGGGCTTACCTCTAAATTGGCAAGTTGGTAAATAATCGGTAAAATTTCTTTTTGACTGTTTGAGTAACTCTGATTTTGCTGTCCATTGTACTCATACAGGATGAGTCCGTAGTTGTCGTTTGCGGCAGCATTAAATAAGCCACTTGTTTCATTTTCTACATATTTCAGCTTTAGTTTCGGCACGTTTCGTCGCAATTTTGCAAGGATGTCCTGTTCCATATCGAGCAGGCGACTGTCCTGTGGATCAAGGTGGATGGTGATTGTGAGAGGATCATGCAATTTTTGCAAAGCACGACTATCGGCTGGGTTGAAGGAGTGTCGTCTGTTTTCAGTAACATCCATATATTGTGGCATCAACACGGAACTGTAAACAGCAAGGCTTAAGCAAAACAGAGCAATTAGTGCGTTTCGGATTTTCACGAATAAACGCTGGCCCGGATGGAGCCAGATTACAGTTAACAGAAAAAATAACAGTGCAAGTGACAGGAAGGAGACCACAAGAGTCCCGGCCAGTAATCCGCTTTCAAACTGGTGTAACATAGCAGTTAAAGAAAAATTCCCCAGTGCAGCAAGTAAACCGGTTTGGCCGCTTGCCGCAAAGTCCAGAACCCACGATCCAAGTGTAACTGCCAGGCAAAACATGGCAGCAGTCGGCAGCGAATCACTGACCGTTGCAGCGAACATGGCGATTGTGATAACTGTCAATGAATAGAGACCATGGCCGGCGATCAGGAGTAGTATTTCAGGAAGGTAAATATGACCGCCCAGGCTTTTCCATACGATAAGTGCAGAGAGCGCCGGTATCAGACTGATCAACCAGACAAATCCCATGGCTACAACTTTTAATCCGCACAGAGCAAAAGGGGATAGTGGTAGCTGCAACAGAAGTTTGAGAGCGCCACTTTGTTTATCAAGACCAATCAGTCGAATGGCAACAAAGGGCAGCAGCAGGGTCTGGCTCAGGTAATAGGCGCCAAAAGTGGGCACAAATATTCCTTCCAGCGGGTTCATGCCACTTGCCATTTCAGGATAGGATAAGGCTGTGCGACTGGCCTGACTGAATAAATCAACTGCCTGAAAAAAACTATAGCCAACCAGCAGGGAGACAATAATAAACATCACCCATAGAGCAGGAGCTACCAGCAGGTTGCGAATTTCCTGAAGAAGAACGAGTCGTGTAAGAGTATAGCTTGAAGGGCTTTCAGGTAATGGCAAGAAAGACCTCCTCAAGTGTTGCATTTGGGGGAAGGCTTGTCTTGCTGCGTAGTTCGTTCAATGTGCCGATTGCCAGTAGTTTCCCATGATCGAGTAACAAAAACCGGTCACAGATTTTTTCTGCTTCGCTTAACTGATGGATAGAAAGGATCATGGTACGGTCTGTTTTATAATCTCGCAGCAGGTCCATCACTGCCAGAGATTGCCGAAGATCAAATCCATCAAACGGTTCGTCGAGCATCAGTAAAGGCTGACTGCTTAGGAGAGCAAGAGCAAGAAGCATTCTGCGCCGATATCCCTTTGAAAGAGCTTTTAGCGGTTTTTGCAGCATGGAAGCAAGTTCCAGCCTGTCTGTTAGCTTTTCAAGATCCTTCCTGCTGGCACCATGAATCTGTTGGAAGAATGAAAGGGTGTGTTTGATTTGCTGTTCAGCGAAGGGAAGGATATTGTCGGGTTGATACCAGAGCAGTTGTTTCCGTTGTTTAAGTGTAAGCGGTTTTCCCTGCCACTCTATTCGGCCGGATTCCATGGGCAGCAAACCGGTAATACATTCAAGAAGTGTTGTTTTTCCGGAACCGTTGGGACCTATAAGCCCAAGAATCTCACCGGGGACAATACCAAAAGAGACATCGGATAATGCCTGGTATGCTCCAAAGCGTTTGCTGATTCCAACGGTGCGTAATAAATACCGTGTCTGTTGTTGATTTTTTTTGCCCATGTGTATGAAAGCAATACACTATTTGTGTTTTTTCTGCTACTCGTACATATTGTTGCAGTGCCCATTTGTTTTCCTGATTACCATCGAACCTCAGTTTTGTTCGTTTTCTACGATTCCGTCATTCCGGACTTGATCCGGAATCTTGTAAAAACAGCTAGTTCCGATGAGATTCCGGATCAAGTCCGGAATGACTGAGGCGGTGGCTGAGCTTTAGTGGTAATCAGGTTTGTTTTTATGGCACCAAATGCTGCAAAGCATGAATTCTTATGCAAAATTTCCACATGCTGAAAACCAACGTTTCTCAGTAGATCCAATTGATACGTAACCGGTCTTGGGGAATCTTCTTTGTCGATATATTCAAAGACCTTGTCCCGAAAAGGTGCTCCACCCAAATCTTTGAGATAGTTACCGTATCGTTCCCACATAAGAGACTGGATAAACTCTGATTCATGGGTGACCAGATCTGTTATCCATACACTTCCTCCCGGTGCTGTTAAATTGTAAAGTCTTGTGAATGCGCTGTTCCAATCGCTGTCGTCACGTAAATGATGTAAAACAGCAGCAGCCAGAATCACATCATATTGCTGAGCTGGTAAATCCACTGTGCGAAAATCACCTGAAACAGTTGTTATTGTACCTGTTTGTACTTTAGAGATCCGTGCACGAGCTTTTTCCAGCATTGCCAAACTCAGATCAACAAGATCACAGTCAAACGGGGCAGCATATTGTGAAAGTTTGATGGTGTTGTTACCGGCTCCACAACCAATATCTAAAACTCTGGAAATATTTGGAGTCGATTTTGCAGCTGCCCGGGCTATTAATTCCATTGCCAGTGGCGCATCAATGGTCGCGGATTGCCCTGTTTCAATATTCGAAAACCGCTCAACATCATTATCGAATCGTTTTCTTATTTCTTCTATTGTTGATTTCTGTTTCAGTTCTGTTTGCATAAATATTCTCAAGTTTGACAAGCTCGTAAAAAGCTAAGCTTTAGATGGCTAAGTAAAAAATTCATATTCGAGGAACGCAAATTTGATGGAATGAGGCGTGCTTAAGTACGTCGTAACGACAGCAAATTTGAAGTGACGAAGAAGAGGAAGCGTTTTCACCCTAACTACGGGCATAAATACGACGCCATTAAAAAACATAAATCAAATGATTCTTCTTCTCCGTGTAATACGGCATCATCTCAGGGCCTAAACGATCCAACGTCTCCTGTCGATTGGTGGGAGACGGATGAGTGCTTAAAAACTCAGGAGGCCCGGATCCGCCCGTCTCGCCCATTTTCTGCCAAAGAGTGACGGCAGCACGTGGGTCGTACCCGGCCCGGGCTGCAAGCTCAATGCCGATTCTGTCTGCTTCTTCTTCTGCTGTCCTGCTATTAGGCAGTTGTACAGCAAGAGCTGCCGCCGCCGCTGTTCCTGCTATGGCAAGGCCGGCATACTCCTCTCCGCCGAGTACGATGGCCACCGTCATAAGACCTACCTGAGAAGCCATGGCAACAGACATTTTTTCAGCGGTGTGATGGGAGACGGCATGCCCGATTTCGTGGGCAAGAACCTGTGCGAGTTCATCGTCTGTGGGTTCGATTTTTATTAGAAGCCCGGAGTAAACCGCCATTTTCCCCCCGGCCATGCACCATGCATTGACCATTTCCGGATCATCAATAACTTTAATGGCCCACTCCCAGGATTCAGTGTACGGATACATTTCAATGGCTTCATGAACCAGACGACCGGTGATTTTTTGAACTCTGCCAGTCACTATCAGATCACTGTCAATTTTCCCCTTTGCGCGCAGAGGTGCCATGGTGCTTATATATGCTTCTTTGGAGGCGGAGATCGCAGTCTCAGGAGATACCAGCATTAACTGATTGCGGCCGGTTGGGCTTGTCGCGCAGCCACTGTTCAGGCTAAGCAGAATCAGAGACAGAAGGAACAACAAGTACTTATTTCTCATTGTGTTTCGTTGGGTAAATGTGGATGATGCGAAATTGCAGACTTACTGTACTGTAAACTATCTACCATAGTTTGGGCTTTTACGTTATGGTCAAATAGAATGCTTAAGATGAAAAAGAACAAATGGACTCCTGATTACCATC
>JAOZLM010000252.1 GCA_029934815.1 Desulfocapsa sp.
CCCATCAAATGTTTATGCATTGCATCAACAGCTTTTTCTCCCATCAAAAAAGGCTGCTGCATACCAGCTCCTATAATGACTCCATCAGGAATAAGATCCAGAAATACCGGTTCTGCATCAAAAGTGATCAAAAGGATTTCATTTTTCTTGTCAGCATCATTGATTGCGTCAAGCGCACCTTGATATCTATCTGATCCTTGCAGCCAAATAGCATGAAGGTTTGGATTGTTTTCGATAAAGTCTTTGGAGTAATCGTATGTTTCCTGATAGGAAAATGTAACTTGCTGCCTGATACCCGCACCTTTGATCCCTGCTTCATCCATTGCCCGCATAAACCCAGCAGTTCGAGCCTGACCATTGGCCCGTTTTTGAGGGATAGCGATGATCCCCACTCTACCGTCTTGCCAACCCAAACTGAGCATTTTTTTAGTAAGAATTTTTCCGATATTATACGCACCACCTTCATTGTCGGAAGAGATATAGGAAATATATTCCCCACCATCAGTGCCTATGTCTGATATGACAACAGGAATACCAGCCTTTTGGGCTAACTTGAGAATCGTGACGCAAGCCGATGAATTGGTGGGCGATACGATAATACCTGCCACCTGATCTTTAATCGCTTTGACGGTGAACTGAAGTTCAGCTTTTGTGCTATTCTCAGCACTATAAAAAGTCATTTCATAGCCAAGTTTTTTCGCTCTTGCCTCGCTGCCACGCCACATAATATCCCAAAATGGTATTCTTTTATCTGACATGAGATAGACCAGTTTTTTCGAGGTTATATCATCTGTTTTGATCTCTGCACTGAAGCTGAAAGAGGGTAATGCAAGGAAAAAACATGCAGAAAAAAGGATTGTTTTTAGGAATTGCATCTTGATTGCTCCTGAAAATGTAAAACAGTTTTAATGTTACTCATTAAAATTATAGTCTTTCTTTTAATGTCGTACTCTTTTTTGGGCAAAAGATTCTTTTAGAAAATGAGAACCTTTGGTTCGGTTTTTTGTTTGCATAAAATGGCCGGAAGATCATACTTGAACGCATATCGACAGTGTAAGGAGAAGCATAAACATCCATCAAAAAATGAGCCACTATTCATTTAATCATGATCAGTAAATTTTTAACAGAAGTTTAGAGAAAAAACAGAATAGAGGTGATTACCGCCAGCGTTGTTGCAGAAAAATTGTGACTGGCTGTGGAGGGAAGCAGGGTGCAATCTGAAAAAAATCGCTTCGGCTATATAAATAAAGAAAAAATAATGATATGATTTTTTTAAGAGGTTTCACATACAAGCAAATATTCAGAGAGACAAGAGTGGAGGGCAATGGAATGATTCAGGATATTCCAGGCTTCCGCTACGCTGAGATTGCAATTGTTGGTATCAGATAACCCCCTGCTTGAGATGATATATTGTCAAACAAATCGAAACGACCAAGATCTTCGAAACGTAACGCCCTGCGTTTATGTTGTAATAAACATTTAATAACATACAAAACAGCATACGATGAGGGTGAGGCGCTTTTGGTCAATATTTCATCAGGGGGCTGTTTCTTTGAATCAGCAAGTCTGCCCTTATCAGTTCGGGAAAAGATTTTTATTTCTATTCAGCTCGAAGCAGAGCTCAATGTTATTGAGGCCAAGGCGACCGTCGTCCGTACGCAGGAGGATGCGTATGCTGCCAAATTTATACTAATCGAACCTGGCACCCAAAGCCTGATCAGAAGCTATTTCACCCAACAGTTACGTGATCAACAATCGTCTCATTCTACATAGGTAGCAGGACAAGACGCCATGGATCAATATATTGCCAGACAGCCCATTCTTAATGTCCACAAAAGGCTCTATGCCTATGAACTCCTTTATCGGGGTGACAAGAATTATACACTGGACAAGGTCAGTGGCAACCAGGCAACAACCAGCGTACTTTCAAGTGCTTTTCTGACAAAAGATATTGATGATATATCAGGACATAGGCCGTGTTTCGTCAACTTTCCGCAGCAATTACTCGAAAAAATGCTGCCCTTCTCTTTTCCAAAATCACAAATTGTGGTGGAAGTACTTGAAGATGTCAAACCCAGCGCAAAAGTGATTGATGCGTGTTCTCGGCTTCACAAGGCCGGTTATAAAATAGCACTCGATGATTTTGTCTATGACAGAACCCTGGAACCTCTTTTAGAACTAGCAGATATTGTAAAAATTGACATTCGCATGACACCGCTTGATACAATCATGCGAACACTCAACTTACTTTCACGACATAATGTAAAGCTCCTTGCCGAAAAAGTTGAGACAATGAAAGAGTTTGAGCAGGCTGCCAAAATGGGCTTCAGGTATTATCAAGGCTATTTTTTCTGTAAACCTGAAAAAATTAAGATCAGAGTCTTATCGGCAAACAAAGCCATCCTGTTGCAACTTCTGGCAGAAGTAACCAGAAAAGATACTGACATTGACAAATTACACAAAATTATCCAAACCGATTTGGCAATCACATATAAGCTCTTTAAATTTCTCAACTCCGCCTATTTTTATCGTCTCCAGGAGGTGAAAACAGTCAAACATGCCATTGCCTACCTGGGGGAAAGAGAGCTTCGTCGGTTTATCCTGTTGATGATTGTCTCCGAATTGGCCGTAGAAAAACCCGGAGAGCTGGTTCGGCTTGCACTCGTCAGGGCTAAATTTTGTGAATTACTCGGATTGGCCAGCCCCCATAGGGCCGCTGCCTCGGAGTTGTTCATAATGGGACTGTTTTCTCTCTTAGATGCAATGCTTGATTTGGAAATGAAGGATATACTGGGGAACCTGCCGGTCAGTAACAGGATAAAGGAAGCCCTTTTGTTAGAACCGGGACTTTATACAACTTTTCTGAAAATACTTATTGCTTTTGAGAGGGAACAATCTTCAATTTTCACCCCATTACTTGCAAACCTGGGAGTGGAGTATGAGGAAGTGTCGAAATGTTACCATACAGCAGTGACTTATGCCAATGGGCTACTCTGATAGAAAATAGAAAACACCTGGATTTTGTATACATGGTTCTTGAGTGTTCAGCGGATCGCTCTGAACTCTGCCAGCAATGATTTTATTTTTTTGGGAGAAGTTAAACATTCCCGCCCCTGACTGCAGCGGCTCATGATATCGCAAAAGTCCAGGAATTCAGCAATCAGGCGAGTGTTGATCTTGTTCTTATGCTGGATAATATGAAGTTTTCTCTTCATGTCTACGTCTTCCAAATGGAGTTCTTTCAGCTCTTTTCTCTCAATTTCACCGCTGACGGCAAGATTTGATACACATGCAAGGCCGCACCCTGCCTCAACCGCCTTTTTGACGGCCTCAGTATGACCCAGTTCCATGGAAACATCGAGCTCAGTTACATAGCTCCCTAATTTTTTCTTAAATATTTGTGCTGTACCGGATCCCTTTTCACGCATCACCCATTTTGACCTTCTTAGATCTCTGGGGAGATGGAACCTGTCGCTAATCGCCAGGATATCACTGGGATGAGCAATGATAACCAGTTCATCTTCGAACCAGGGTTTCACTAAAACCTCCTCATGGCCCACCTCGCCTTCTACAAAACCAAGGTCGACTTTTCTTTCAACTATAAGCTGTTCCGCCGCTCTGGTGTTATGGATTTGTATATTAAGGTAAGTATCCGGGTGCAAAGATTTGAAAACTCCTACCAGGTGGGGGAGCACGTAGTTACCAATAGTAGAGCTGGCCACAATGTTCAAAGAGCCGGCAATGGGTCCCTCTTTCTCGTTCATTACCTTCCAGATATGTTTTGTCTTTGAAAGTACTTCTCTGCAAAGAGGGAGTACATAGCGTCCGCGGTCATTTAAAAGTAGTGATCGGCTGTCGCGGTCAAAAAGGGGGCCACCCAGCTGTTCCTCCAGTTCATTCAAGGCGTGGCTTACTGCAGATTGAGTGATAAAAAGTTTTTTACTGGCTTTCGTCACCTGTTTCTCTTCAACAACAGCAGAAAAAATCTCAAATTGACGTAATGTTATTTGCATGAATTGCCCCTTGCTATCCTCTGCTGTTATCCCAAATAAAATGGTGTTGTGTACCTATCTAAAAAATCAGGACTTCTGGTTAACATGAATTCAATTCATCGTAAATAGTATTATTATAAATTTGATATTCCATTGTCGATGGAATACTTTGT
>JAOZLM010000034.1 GCA_029934815.1 Desulfocapsa sp.
AGCCTTTGTAAAGTTGAAAGTTATTTCTTTTGTCCCCATTCCTCATAAAACACCAGCTCATCAAGATTAAGACGAGGTAACCAACCTGCTTTTTCAAGCTCAGGCATCTCAGGAAAATGTGTCACATGACCAATGCAGAGATAGGCTATTACCACAACAGAATCAGGCAGTTTGAATATTTCCCGCAGTTTTTCTTCGTGGATAATGGAAACCCAACCGACCCCGATGCCTTCGGCTCTTGCTGCCAGCCATAAATTCTGCACTGCACAAACTGTAGAAAACAGATCCATGGTTGGCTGAACAGTTCTGCCGATAACCACTGGCCCTGTACGTTCCCGGTCACAGGTGATAAGCAGATTTACAGGCGACTCACGAATACCTTCAAGTTTAAAACCCTGATATTTTTCTTTATTTTCTCCTGAAAACATCTCAGCAGACTCCTGGTGGGCTTCCAGAAAACCCTGATGCACCTGCTCTTTTGTTGCCGGATCCCGTACGACAAGGAAATTCCATGGCTGCATAAAACCAACTGACGGTGCGTGGTGGGCTGCTCGCAGTAATTTATCAAGCAACTCTTCAGAAACGGGATCTGATGTAAATTGCGCACGAATATCACGGCGCTGCATAATTGCCTGATACACGCCTTCTTTTTGTTCGTCTGGAAAACTAAATTTGCTTTTCATATTTGTCAGTTATATATATTTTTATTAAAAAAACTTCATCTTTGATCTATTAAAAATTGCCTTTGACATGGAGACCCCGGCTGAAATTCAAAAGGATAAATCTCAATCACGCCAGCAGCAGGCTGCTTAATAACAGAAACATCACGTTGCGAATACCAGACACCAACCCTCTGTCCATCCGGCGCAACAAGATATCCACCATCGGTGCTACAAAACCCCATTTCGGAATTCTGCATCCAGAAAACTGCTGTATCCATTTCTTTTTTAGTCCAGTCCACCTTTTCCCACAATCGGGATTGCAACTGAAATGCATTACTGAGTGCAATAATGGTCTCAGGGCCAGGGTATGTTCCCTGCATATAGTAGGTGTGATCAGCTAACAACGTCCCTTTCTGAAAGATATCTTCAACTTCCAGGCTATGCTGCAAACCACGAGAAGACACCCCGGCATTAACCACACAAGCAGTCAAAAATAACGCACAAAACAGACACAACACCCAGCTCCTCGAAAGGTTCACACGTATTTTTTTATTCTTCATATTGCTATTCCCCCGATATTCTGATAACTTTTGGAGCCGAAACCGATTCCCGTAACTTTACACCAATGGAGCAACATAATGCTACGAAAACCAATTATTTTCTGTCTTACCGCTATCTTTCTGCTGTGCAGCTCACAGGCAATGGCCGGTGGTGGCCAGAGTTATCCGAACGGATCTGAAGCTTTTATGGCAGGAGCTGTCCCTCCTCCCGGCACCTATTTCCTTGACTATGCTTACTATTACAGTGCCGACAGTATGAAAGACGATAATGGTGACGATATCGGTGCTTTCAATGATGTCTCGGTACTTGCAAATGTTTTTCGTCTTCTCTGGGTTAGCGACAAACAGATTTTAGGCGCTAGCTGGGCAACGCAAGCCTTCCTGCCTGTTCTCGATGTTGACCTTAAATTTAATGCGCCGGTGGGCCCTGGCTCTAAAAACAACTACAGCGACACCAGCATCCCTTACGTTATTGTCAATCCCTTTATTCTTGCCTGGCATCTACAGGAAGGGAAATTGCACATCGTAGCCACCCCTGCCGACATCTACATTCCAACCGGACAGGACGATGGTAATATGGCAGCTGTTGGACACAATTTCTGGACATTTGAACCTGTTGTCGGAATCACCTACATGACCGGCGGCTGGGAATTCTCAGGTAAATTCATGTATGACTTCAACACCACTCAGGATGATTATGCAACCGTGTATGGGGTTGAGGTTGATCGTGATCCGGGTCAGGAATTCCATTGTGACTACTCCGCATCTTATGCCATCAACCCGACTCTTCGTATCGGACTGAACGGCTATTTTTACACTCAGGTAACTGACGACGAATATAAAGTCGACAGTTCTGTGCCTGCACCAGTTCAGGCACTTTTAAAGCAGGATGAAGGGAATCACAGTCAGGTTTTCGCCATGGGTCCCGGTGTCTGGTATAATCACAAGAATATGTTTTTCTCCCTTCGTAATCAATGGGAGATGGCTGCTAAAAACAAGACTGAAGGGTATAATGTCTGGGCTAAATTTACGTATGCTTTCTGATTTCTATATTCAGCGTGGGAGATTCCGGATCACGTCCGGAATGACCAGCTGGCTAGTTTGACCGCATGACAATAACAAGGCTACATGAGAGTTCATGGGGCCTTTGTTTTTTCCAGCACCTGTGCAAGGTGTTCTGCTTTCACATGACTACCAGCGGCAGCCAGTCCTTGCTGCCATTGCATAAGACAGCCCGAGCAAGTCGTTGTGATTACATCCGGTTGTAATTTCAAGACATCTTTAACCAGTGCATCACGGATTCGGCCTGAAATCTCAGGATGTGCAATATGAAAGAGTCCTCCCTGCCCGCAACATCGCGGCCCGTCAGGCAGTTCCAGGACTTCCACATTCACACTCTTTCTTAGCTGATTCCGTGAATTATCAACAATCTGATCATTGTGACGCATATGGCAGGGATCGTGGTAAAAAACTCTTAGTTTTGTACCTCTTTCCTTCACTTCTGTCTGATCCACAAGCTCATGTTTTTCTAAAAATGCACTAAATTCCACGAGTCGTGAAGTCATCTTTTCCGCACGATCCTGCCAGCCACCTTCCTCAGCAAAAAGTTTTGGATAGTGTTGCAATTGTGCAAGACAAGATGCACAGGAGACCATAATCGGTCCGTCAGTCTCTTCAAGAATCTGAATATTCTGTCGCCCTTTCTTTTGTGCTCCTTTTATATCTCCCGCAGCCCAATCTGCGATCCCACAACAGGCAAGGGAGGTTGAAAAGACAGGTGTAATGCCGATATTTGCAAATAGTGAACGGCAGGAATCGAGGGACTCAGGATACAAGTACCGGGCCGCACAACCGGGAAACCAATTAATCTTTTTCGTTTCTTTTAGTTGTGTGGGTGAAAACTTCTTTGTCCCGCTGGAAGCCTTGCCTGGCAAATTACCTTTAAACATCGCCAGACGAAGCCTAAGCCCTGAATCTTCAGGCAAATACGCCCCAATCAGCTTTTCACCAGCGCTCCCTAAAACACGAAGACCCGCCAAACTTCCAGGCGTAGCCAGAAGTTTACGGGTCAAATACTTTTCATATCCATGGGGACCTGCAACAGCAGAAAAACTCTCCCGGGCAATTACCAGTTCTTTACTGATATCAATGGAACGGGGGCAAATAGCGGAGCATGCGCCACAAAGTAAACAGGCAGAAAAAATATCCACAAATTCAGTGCTGGCTTTATCCAATCCCAACACATCCAGGAGATGCAACTTCCCCCTTGCTGTATGGGATTCCCTGCCACTGTTTCTAAAAACCGGACAGACAGCAGAACAGGCTCCGCATTTTGCACATTTAATTGCTGGCACAAAAACGGCTCAAACGACTATTTTGCCCAGAGCAAATAGGCTTTAATAAAAGAATCAAGACCACCATCGAGTACCGCATCAACATTTCCCACTTCAACCTTAGTACGATGATCTTTAATCATCCGGTAAGGCTGCAAAACATAGGAGCGAATCTGGCTGCCCCAGGAGATCTCTTTTTTAACACCGGACAAACCTTCTGCTTCTGCGGCCTGTCGTTCTTTTTCTTTTTCATATAACTGGGCGGCCAGCATTTTCATGGCCGTATCTTTATTTCTATGCTGAGATCGTTCATTCTGGCATTGCACAACAACCCCTGTTGGCAGATGTGTTATACGGATGGCTGAATCGGTTTTATTTACATGCTGCCCGCCAGCGCCACTTGCACGATAGGTATCGATTCGCAGATCTTTTTCTTCGATATCAACGTTGATATCGTCATCAAGTTCCGGCATTACCATAACGGATGCAAAAGAGGTGTGTCGTCTGCCGCTTGCATCAAAGGGAGAGATACGAACAAGGCGATGAATCCCAAGTTCTGACCGCATATAGCCATAAGCATAGCGCCCTTTAATCATAATGGTGACACTTTTTGTGCCAGCCTCATCCCCTGCCAGAATATCAAGAATATCTGCTTTAAAGCCTTTACTTTCTGCCCAGCGCAGATACATTCGCAGTAAAATTCCTACCCAGTCTTGCGCTTCGGTACCACCGGCTCCTGCGTGAATGGAGATCATTACGTTATTTTCGTCATGCTCTCCTGAAAACATGCACTCAAGCTCTGCCATGGCGAGAATTTCTTCCATCTCTGGAAGGTTGGCGGCTATTTCATGTTCGGTCTCAGAGTCTTTTTCTTCTGTTGCCATTTCAAGCAGCAGACTATTCTCTTCAATATCGTCCCAGGCTTCTTCCCAGTTCTTTATGCTATCCTGCAAAGAGCCCAGTTGTCTTTGAATCTTTTTGGCGCGCTCCTGATCATCCCAGAACCCGGGCATCAAAGTTTGCTGCTCTAATTTTTCCAGATCATCTTTCTTGTGATCAAGGTCAAAGATGCTCCTTCAAGGCCAGCATTCGACCTTGCAGATCCTGCAGTTTCTGTTTTGAGACTGCGGCTCCTGTTTCCGTTGACATTGGTACTACTCCTTATATTTCTTAAAACGTTCGGCGTTTCCGTACTACAAATGCAGAGGCAATCATTGTCAGAATAAGACAGGCCAGTGGAAAAGCAAATCCTCCACGGACAAAAACCGTTCGCTGTTCCATTAACGGAACCTGCCGCACACTCTGCCAGTTGACAAAAAGCGGTGATACCTCCTGCACACGCCCTAAGGGGTCAATAAATGCAGAAAAACCGGTATTGGCAGAACGCACAATGGCTCGTCTTGTTTCAACTGCCCGTAATCTGGTCATGGCCAGGGTTTGATGCGGTGCACTCGATTTCCCGTACCAGGCATCGTTGGTGATATTCACCAGTAAATTCACTCCGGTATCCACCCACTTTCTGGAGATATCCGGAAAGATGGATTCAAAGCAGATTAATACCCCAATCGTTGCATTCTTACAAGCAGGAGGATCAGTAATTGAGCCTGGAATGAAATCTCCCACCCCTTCTACCAAAGGTGCAATAAAAGGCAGAAACTTTTTGAAAGGGACATATTCACCAAAGGGTACCAGATGACTTTTTGACGTTCGGTTTACTATCTGCCCCTGCGTATTAAACAACAGACTTGAGTTGTAGAGTTTCAGACTATTGCCGATTAGCGATTCCCGTTCATACCAGGGTGAACCTGTGAGGAGCATTACTTCTTCACCTTGCAGAAAGCTGGATATGGGTGACAGAAGTGGATGTCCGGTCGGATAAAAGGGCAATGCCGTTTCAGGCCACAACAGCAAATCGGGTTTTATCTCTGAACGCATCAGCACAAGGCTTTGATCGAGATAAGTTTTTACTGTTGTCCCCTGTCTTTTGGGGTTCCATTTCTGTCCCTGATCGATATTCCCTTGTACCACACCCGCATTCAGAGTGGCAGCACTTGCCACTCGGGACTCATTTTCCTGCATACTCCAGGCAGAATAAGAAATGGTGGCCACAAAAAGCACAGCAATTGACACAGCCATTGTTCTACGGCTCTGGAGTTGTTTTTTATACAGAAGGCAGAAAGCAAAAAACGTATTTAAGAGTACAATCAAAAACGTTAAGCCGTAATGTCCCCAGATATCAGCTGACTGCATTAGAAAGGGGACAGTTGCAGTACCGTATCCAAGATCCATCCAGGGAAATGCGGTAAAACCAACAGAACGCAGATAATCCATGGCCACCCAGGCTGCAGGAATTAGCCACAGGCTGATAGAGGGCGGAAATTTCGCAGCAAAACCACGAATAAGCAGGCCTAAAACCACAAAATAAGCAGACAGATAAAAGCAGAGCAGCAGCAGTGCAGGAATGGAAAAGTAGAGTGGCAGGCCGCCGTAGTGGCCAACCACAAAAACAAGCCAGTAGAGCTGCACCAGAAAGTGAACTGTTCCGAAAAAGAAGCCAAAGAAAAGCGTTTGACGACGACTGCCCCTGTTTAAACAAACCAGAAAAGGCACACAGGCAACTGCCAGCAACGGCCAGAATCCGCCTCCTCCCGGCAAGGCCAGCAGCAGTAAAACAACGGAAACACAACAGGCAACAATTCCGTGGCGACTACTGAATGGTTTGTCGAAATCTGGCGTCATCTCGTTTATTTTACCCTTTTTTCTTTTCTATTTGCCCTCCACTTACTATAGTAGTCAGCGTTCGAAAATGTTGCCAGGAGAGCCTGGCCAGTTTGTATATACCCTAATTTCAGAATGTTGACAGAATTTAACGTCAGCAGAAGCGTCATATAAAGAGGTAGCAATTGGAAGGAAAGGTTCTTATCGCCAACAGGGGCGAAATCGCCATCCGTATCATGGAAGCCTGTCAGGATCTTGATCTTGAGTATGTGGTGGTTTACACAGAGGCCGACAAAGATTCGGAACATGTGCAGCGAAACATCACTGAAGGCCCCGGCCAGAATGCATGGCGCATCAACAGTTATACCGAGCCAAACGATCTTTTTGCCGTGGCCACTTACACCGAATGTACTGCGGTACATCCCGGATACGGTTTTTTCTCGGAAGACTTTCGTTTTGCAAGGCGTGCCGCCACCCGTGATCATTCGCTCATTTTCATTGGTCCCAACTGGGAAGTAATTAAAAATCTTGGTGATAAAATCAACACCAAGAAAGTTGCCAACGAGCTGAACATCCCCACTATTCCCGGTACCGACAGTCCCATTTACAACGAGATGGAAGCTGAGGAAATTGCTCTGCATCTTCTGGAAAGCCAGAGGATACAAGAAGTTGAGCGTCCTTCAATTCTTGTTAAAGCAGCTGCTGGCGGTGGTGGCATGGGTATTGAGGAAGTTACTGAGATTGCTGAGTTTCGTCGTATCTACCGACAGGTTCAAAGCTACGCCAAACGCCAGTTTGGTGATGGTGGCGTGCTCATTGAGCAATGTCTTACTGATTACAACCATCTTGAAGTGCAGCTTCTTTGTTCCCAGCACGGTGAACGGATTCACTTCAGCTCCAGAAACTGTACAATCCAATCCACCGGGCGTCAGAAACGGGTGGAAGCAGCACCCGGATTTCATTCTTCCTGCTTTGAGTATGATTTTGACGAGAAAAAAGTTCTCGATCAGATCGTTGAATATTCATTAAAACTCGCGGCCCATGTTCGATATGACAATGTCGGAACCTGGGAGTGGATTGTATCCCGTTCCGGTCAGCCTTACCTGCTCGAAGTGAATACAAGAATTCAGGTGGAAAACGATGTATCTGCACGGATCAGTTATCTGGATGGTAAACATCCAAATCTTATTCGTGAGCAAATCCGGCTGGCATTGGGTGAAAAGATCGGATACAAACAGAATCAAATTGAATTTAAAGGTGCTTCCATCGAACTGCGCATCGTCGCAGAAGACACAAAACGGGGATTTGCACCATGGATTGGAACCATCACCGAATTTACATTCCCTGATTTTGACTGGTCGGTTGTCTATACCCACGTCCCAACAGATCGGCCTTACATGATTCCCAGTGAATATGATCCTAACCTTGCCCTTGCACTTGTCTGGGGAGAAAACATTGATGAAGCGAAGCAGCGTGCTGCCCAATTTATCAAAAAAATTCGCATCAAAGGCAAAGACTCGCAGGGCAATAAAATCATCACCAATCTTGAATATTTAAAAAATAATCTGGACCGACTGCTCACATTTTAACAAATAAGCAGACAACGGGATATTAACCAATGATTGAACTACTTAAATTGCTCCAGAAGATCGAGGAGCGCATTAATTACCTTATACAGATCAAAGATTTCACCAACTGGGGACATCTTTTTGAGTTTCAGGAAACCTGCACAAAACTGAAGCAGAATCCTTACGACCACACGGAAGAGCAGTTTCAGATGGAGATCCGAAAACTTGACGAGTCTGTCTCCTTTCTGGAAGAACGTGCAGAAGAGCATCTCACTCCCATGGAACGAGTTCGTATCGTACGTACCGTTGAGCGTTTCAGCTTAAAAGATATCCTTGAAAACGTATACGAAGATTACACCGAGCTGGGCGGCCAGGATGAGGCCAATATTGATCCGGCCATGGTCTGTGCAAAAGCCACCATTGTTCGTAAAATTAAAGGAAAGCCCTATACCGCTACTGTAATGGTAATCGGTCAGGAAACTGGCCATGGTGAAGAATTCCGTAATGGTGGCTCCTGTCGTCCTGAAGGAAATGAAAAAGCTCTCCGTTATATGAAAGTTGCGGAAACTGAAGGTATCCCCATCCATTTTTATATCTTCACCCCCGGTTCTTTCCCCATCGAAGAATATCCCGGTGCCGCACAACAGATTGCCAGAAATATTTATGCGATGACCAAACTGCGGGTTCCCACCGTGTCGCTTATTTCAGAAGGCGGTTCTGGTGGCGCTGAAGCCATTGGCCTTACGGATTTCAGACTGATGTGCTCCCATGGATATTATTCTGTTATTTCTCCAGAAGGTGCCGCTGGCATTGAGGGAAAGGTAAAAACAGGAGAGAAAGTTTCCAAAGAACTGGTAGAAGTGTGTGCGGAACGTTTAAAACTCACAGCAGTTGACAACCGCACCCTTGGAACCATCGATGCAATCGTCAAAGAGCCGCCCCTTGGTGCGCGCCATGACGACTTTGCATTTTTCAGTCAGATCCGTGCTGAAGTCACCCGCGCCACAGATAAAGTTGTACTCAGCACCAAAAACTTTAAGGCCTTTCGGGACTGGGAAAACAAGAGACGTAAAAACACAACAGAACGGAAAGATCTGGCCGTTGATATTCCATGGGATCTCACCCGGGATGAGCAGCGCAGGCTCCTTAATCTTCGCTCAAAAAAATACCGAAACATGGCGATGATCGGCTTTGCCGGTCACCCGGATCCCACCGAATCCCTGTTTAAAGAGTTTCAGGAAAAAAGTGAAAATGTGTATTACAATCTTCGCTATGATGTACTGAAGAATTCCCAGAAACATGTCAAAAAAATCATGCGGGATTTCTCAGGCGAAGGCTCGGTAATCATGAAAAAATTATCCAGCCCGTTAAATACAGTAAAAGAATACTTTGCAAAGGATGGTGCAAAAAAACCACCTAAGCAGATCACTTTTAACGGCGCACCCACCGTCACCACCCCCATCCTCGACCCACTCGAACTGACCGGCACCTATACCAGCCCGCAAGCCGGTGAAGATCGCACAGTCAGTTGTCCAAACAGTGCCACCCATGGCTGTAAGGATCTCTGGGTTCCGGATCTTTTTGGTGAATTTGGCGGTGTGTGCGAAAACTGTGGCCACCATTTCCCCATGGAACATAAATGGTACCTACGGAACATCTTCGATCCGGATTCCATTTTCTTTTTTGGAACAGATATTACCTCCGGTAATCCGCTTGACTACACCGGATTTGACGAACGCCTTAAACTTGCAAAAGATAAAACCGGACGCAAAGCCGGTAATATGACTTTTGTTGCCAAGGTCATGGATATTAAGATTGTTGTTTCCATGCTCTACCGTGATTTTCGCAGCGGTACTGTTGGCTCTGCGGAAGGTGAAAAATTCGTCCAGGCCTGTGAACTTGCTAAACGTAAAAAACGCCCGCTGGTTTCTTATGTACACACCACAGGTGGTATCCGCATTCAGGAAGGCACTTTAGGTGTTACCCAGATGCCAAAATGCACCATGGCTGTACGTGAGTATATTGATGCCGGTGGCCTCTACATTGTGGTCTACGACAACAACTCCTATGCAGGCCCTGTGGCCAGTTTCCTCGGTTGCTCTCCGTATCAGTTTGCCATTCGTTCCAGTAAGGTTGGTTTTGCAGGAATTAAGGTTATTCGTGAAACTACAGGAACCGATATCCCGCCGGATTACCATTCATCACTGAATGCGTTAAAACGTGGAAGTATTCAGGGAATCTGGGACAGAAGAGATTTTCGCAGGAACCTTCATAAATCCCTGATGACCATGGGAAGCCCTAACCTTTACTATAGGTGATTTAGCTAAAGTTTTTTGTGCCACCTGCCGATATATTGTCATAACATGATCATACACCATGGGTGCTTTGTAACCTAAGGGTACCCATTTTCTCAAGGACGAGGAGGTGCAGTGTGACCATTTGGCAATTTACCATTCAAGATAGAGAAGTCAGCCACGGAACAAGAAAGCGTAAACTCTTAACGCAAAAAGGGTGTAACGAACCATTCAAAGACAGATACTGGTGCCCGAAGACAAAATGGTTTGCAAAAGAACCCTGCCCATTTATCAACCGCCGGGAATGTGAGAATTTTTCAAGCATGAGTGGCGAACGATTCGCGAAAAATCAGGATTGTAGCCGGGCTAAGAATAAGCATTAATCATATTATTACGATTCCATTGGCTAAATTAGGTTTTCACGAAATCATCACAGTTCATTAGTTTTCTTGATTAGCACTGAAACTCAGCTACAACTCCAGTCATTCCGGACCTGATCCGGAATCTCTACTTAATAAGCTGATTTCACAAGATTCCGGATCAAGTCCGGAATGACGCAACATGGTAATCAATTCTTTTTTTTAACCATACAAAGCACCTGATCCTCCTTGGATTAGGTGCTTTTTTATTGTACACTAGTTTTTTACTTAGCTATCTGCAATTTTACCTTTTTACGAGTTTATCAAAAGAGTATTAAGGCTATATGCCGGAGACAAAGAATGTTCGAAGAAAAACGAAAATTCAAACGAATTGCCAGTAATGTTCGGGTCGGATTCCGAAAACAGCAGGCTGACAAAGAAACAGAAGATTACTTCCAGGGAGTTGCCGAAGATTGCGGCCTTAGCGGAATGTTTCTGACAACAGAACACCTGATGCCCAAGGGCAGTATTGTCACCCTGAACTTTCAGTTTCTTGATGACGGAGGTGAAGAAGTGACCATTCAGGCTCAGGCCGTTGTTCGCTGGACACAGCGTTTTCGTAAACCAAAAGGAATGGGACTGGAATTTTTTGAATTTAACGGTTTAGGGAATCGAAATTTCGAAGAATGTCTCCAGTCTCTTCTGCAGTAAGGGATGCTGCTCAAACGAATAGAGGGAACACAGACACAATGTATATTGGCCTTTCCATACTTATCATTCTCGTTTTGCTCTGCCTGCTCAGCAAACAAATTCGCACTCAACTCAAGCCATTTTTAGTTCCACTCCTTATCATTTCAGGACTGTGCATTGGCTATTACGCCATCACAGGGAAATCACCTACCCGGATTCCCGGTGAGATTAACAGCTTCTTTAGCGATTCGCAGGCTAAGAATGAACCAAGCCATAAGTATTATCAGGATCCTGAAAAACGATATGGCAAAGAAGTGAATTGACAAGAGTACTGCAATGTCTTCAAATTAAACCGTACGCACCTGTACTGTTTCTATAAATTTACCATCTGCCAGAATATCTGAAAGCACTATCAGACGGTCACCTTCTTTAAGATAATTTTTACGCTGCAACTGCGCAACAGCACGACCAATCGACACCTCAGGATCTTTAGAGAATTTAATACGGAACGCATAAACGCCCCAATGAATACCAAGCCTCCGTCGCACATGGGTAGTGTTGGTAAACGCATAAATAGGCCCGTTTGGGTGGCACTGTGACAGCAAAACAGCCATTAACCCACGTCTGGTGATAACCATAGTGGCAGCAGCTTTCAGATTATTGTTGAGGATAGATGCACTTCTTGCAATTTCATACTTTGCATTACCTGATGCCTTAACCGTCACTTTAGTATCCTGCTCCATTTGCCTTTCTATTCTGCGGGCAACAACGTCCATTACTTCCAGAGCTTTTAGCGGATATTTTCCCGTTGCCGTTTCCCCTGAGAGCATTATTGCGTCAGTCCCCTGAAGTACCGCCTGGGTAATATCTGTCACCTCTGCCCTTGTCGGCGTCGGATTAACAATCATGGATTCAAGCATATGGGTAGCTACAATTACAGGTTTTCCAGCAATTCGGCATTTCCTGATAATCTCTTCCTGAAGGAGCGGCACCTCTTCGTAGGGTAATTCGGCTCCGAGATCTCCTCTGGCAATCATAATTCCATCAGATGCTGCTATAATTTCATCAAGGTGAGGAATTGCCTCTGCACTTTCTATCTTTGCCAGGATATCTACGGGTACTTTCTTTTCAGTGACAAATTGCTGAAGTTCTTCTATGGCAAGGGCTTCCTTCACAAAAGAGAGTGCTATAAAATCAACTCCGTTTTCAATGCCAAAGGCAATATCCTCCCAGTCTTTTTCTGTTATTGACGGCAGGGCTGCACTTTTCCCCCGGATATTGACATGACGTCTGGAACCAAGAATGCCATCGTCGAGACATTCGCAGGTAATATCTGTTTCTGTAATATTTTTGACCTTGAGATTAAGCATCCCACCATCAATCAGGATTATATCACCCAATGCAACGTCGGTAACAAAACCATCATAACTTATTTCAACACAATAGGGTTCTAGCTCCGCCTGGCGTCTGATTGTGAGCGTTAAAGAATCCCCTTCGCACATGACGATATCTCTACTCACATCGCCTGTTCGTACTTCAGGGCCCTTGGTATCGAGGAGAATAGCCACAGAAGAACCGGTCTTCTCGTTAATGGTTTTAATATGTTTAATAACGCCCTTATGCCATTCATGGGTTCCATGGGACATATTTAGGCGGGCTACATTCATCCCGTTTTCAGCAAGTTGCTTCAAGGTTGCAAAAGGTGCAGTTTTAGGGCCTATGGTGCAGATAATTTTCGTTTTTCGTATATTCATAACGTCTATATT
>JAOZLM010000253.1 GCA_029934815.1 Desulfocapsa sp.
CAGCTTGTGCATACAATCATTAATTGTACGAAAAGCATCTTTTTGATTAAGCATTTCCTTTTCAGACATGATCCACGGCGATCGCACCAGTTCATCACGGCAGTTGTCAATTAGTGTCGCCGCGCTGTCACGGGTGGTTTCCAAATGAAATTGCAGGCCAAGCACATGTTCTTTATACAAAAACGCCTGATTCTTACAGGCTGTACTCTCAAAGATACAGACTGAATCCTCAGGCAGAGAAAAAGTATCGCCATGCCAGTGAAAGACCTTCATTTCTTTTGGGAAAATTGCTGCCAAAGAGGGTGGCATATCCTGTGTGGATTGTACCGAAAACCAGCCAATCTCTTTTTCCCAGTTGGCTGTAACCTCTGCACCCAGTACATCAGCCAGAAGCTGAGCACCAAGACAAATACCAAGGATGGGTATTTCCCTCTTCACAACCTTGCTCAGGAATGCTTTCTCATCAGGCAGCCACGGATACTCCTCATGGTCATAAATACCCATGGGACCACCCATAACTATGAGTGCTGCAAAGGAATCCGGAGGGGGGAGTGTATCCCCTGCCCAGAGACGAGTACAAAAGAGATCATGCCCTTGTTCAGTTAGCCACGTCTCCATTGAACCAAGCCCTTCAAAAGGGACATGCTGCAACCAGTGAATCATTGCCATCTTTTTACAGAATCTGGCTCAGGAACAACTTGGTACGATCAGACTGCGGATTATCAAAGAACTCATTTGGTTCATTTTCTTCGATGATCTCACCGGCATCCATAAACAGAACCCGGTTAGCCACGGTTTTTGCAAAACCCATTTCATGGGTGACGCAGAGCATGGTCATGCCTTCATGGGCAAGATCCACCATTACATCCAGAACCTCTTTGATCATTTCAGGATCAAGGGCAGAAGTTGGCTCATCAAACAGCATGATGGATGGATTCATACACAGAGATCTTGCAATAGCCACACGTTGCTGCTGACCACCAGAGAGCTGGCCGGGGAATTTTTTAGCCTGATCCGCAATCTGGACACGCTCAAGAAACTTCATGGCAATGGCCTCAGCCTCTTTTCGGGGTTGTTTCTGTACCCAGATCGGAGCCAGGCAGCAGTTTTCCATAACTGTCAGGTGCGGAAAGAGATTGAACTGCTGGAAAACCATTCCGATATCACGACGTACCCGATCAATATGTTTTAAATCATCATCAAGGGTAATCCCTGAAACAATGATATCACCCTCCTGATGTTCTTCCAGGCGGTTCATACAGCGGATCAGGGTAGATTTCCCGCAACCGGACGGGCCGCAGATAATAATTCGCTCGCCTTTGGTAACCTTGAGGTTGATATTTTTCAGTACGTGAAAATCACCATACCATTTGTTCACATTGCGCAATTCAACCATTACTTCATCGGATGTTGCTTGTTGTGCGTTTTCTACGGTCATATTCTTTACCAATAGTACAATTATTTAATCGCCAGCAGGGGCTGGCTCCTACAATTCGCTGTTCGATGTTCGGCTTTTGTCTTTTATCGTGCGTGCCCAGTATGCAGTTTTTTCTCAAGATGCTGCGAGTATCGTGACATAGAGAAACAGGATACCCAGTATACACTGGCCACAAAAACATACCCTTCCACAGAAAAGCCCAGCCACTTCGGATCGGCAAATGCAGCCTGAACAACAGCCAACAGATCAAACAGCCCGATAATAAGTACGAGAGTCGTATCTTTGAAAAGTGCGATAAAGGTGTTTACAATTCCTGGAATAACAAGCTTTAACGCCTGAGGAAGAATAATAAAAAACATGGTCTTCCAGTAGGAAAGCCCTAAAGCCTCCGCAGCTTCATACTGCCCTCTGGGGATTGCTTGTAAGCCACCACGAACAACTTCTGCCATATATGCAGACTGAAAGAATACAATCCCAATCAGCGCACGCAAAAGTTTATCAAACTGCCAGGTTTCCGGCATAAAAATAGGCAGCATCACTGAAGACATAAAAAGAACAGTGATCAACGGAACCCCGCGCCAGAATTCAATAAAAACAACAGACATGGATTTAGCAATTGGCATGGACGACCTTCGGCCAAGTGCCAGTATGATACCGATTGGCAACGCACAAAACATTCCGATGGTAGCCAGAATAAGCGTCAGCATCAACCCGCCCCATTTATGCGTTTCCACAACCGGAAGGCCGAAAGATCCACCATAAAAAAGAAAATAAGCAATAATTGGATAGCAGAACACAGTAAAGGCTGCGACCACTCCTTTTTTAGGCGTTCTTTCAATCAGCAGCCAGGCAACCAACACACCAACCAGGGAGAAAGCAGTGATCACACGCCAGTATTCGGAAGGTGGATAAAAACCAAACAAAAACTGTCTGATACGAACAATAACAAAGACCCAGCAGGCACCTTCGCTTGTACAGTCGCCTTTGGTACTGCCCACCCAATCAGCCGTAAAAAATGCCCAGTTGATAGCCGGTGGTACCAGGTTATAAATCAGCAACAAACCAAGTATGGTGAATATCGAATTTGGTATGGAAGAAAACAGATTTTTCCGTAACCAGCCTACCGCACCCACCGAGCTGGCCGGTGGTGCCTTATCTGGTGTTGGAGTTGTAATATGTACCGTCATTGTATTATCTCTCCACCAGCATTATTTTATTATTATACCAGTTCATTATCGCCGAAATAGTCAAACTGATAGTGAGATAAACACCCATGGTCATGGCAATAATTTCAATTGCCTGTCCTGTCTGATTAAGAGTTGTACCTGCAAAAACCGCCACAAGATCCGGATACCCGATTGCAGTGGCAAGGGAAGAGTTCTTCACAAGATTCAGATACTGGGACGTTAGCTGTGGGATAATTACCCGCATGGCCTGTGGAATAACCACAAGTTTCAGAACTTTACTGTTATGCAAACCAAGCGCTGATGCAGCTTCTGTCTGGCCACTGTTTACGGCGAGGATTCCGGAGCGTACCGCCTCTGCAATAAAGGTCGCTGTATAAATAGATAGGGCCAGCAACAGTGCAGTGAGTTCCGGGATAATCGTCATACCACCATGAAAGTTAAAACCTTTAAGAGCTGGTATATCCCAGCTTAAAGGAGAGCCGGCAGCAAAAAATACCAGCAGGGGTAAACAAATTACCAACCCGAAGGCTGTTCTCCAGAACTTAAACTGCTTGCCCGTTTCGTTCTGTCGTTTTTTAGCCCATCTCGCCACACACACAGTGGCAACGATTGCCAATACAAATGTCCAGCCAACAAAGCCAAAACCATCGCCAAATATTGGTTGAGGCAGGTAAAGCCCGCGAATATTTACAAAGGCAACTTCACCGGCCGACCAACTTTGTCGCGGTGAAGGAAGGGCTCGCAATACGGCAAAATACCAGAAAAATATTTGCAGAAGCAGAGGAATATTTCGAAAAGTCTCTACATAAACCGTTGCGATTTTTGCAATCAGCCAGTTATTAGAGAGGCGGGCAACGCCCATGGTAAATCCGATGATCGTAGCGAAAACAACGCCAAGAGCTGACACCAGCAGGGTATTTAATAAACCAACCAGGAAGGTGCGGCCAAAAGAGTCCGCATCGGAAAAGGGGATCAGAGATTGGAGTATACCAAAACCGGATTTTTGCGACAGGAAAGCAAATCCTGTAGAAATCCCTCTTTTTTCCAGGTTTTGCAGGGTGTTGCTTCCGATAAACCAGAAGAATCCTGCAACCATAGCCACCAGTACTACCTGAAAAAACAGGGATCGATACTGGGCGTTGTTCCACCAAAATTGTTTTTTTGATGAGTTCGACATAAGTAAGTTTGTAAGAAGTTGGGAAGAAGTACTTGCTGTCATTCCGGACTCGATCCAGAATCTTGTCATTCAGATTTCGGACCCGAGCCCGGAATGACTGCAAAAACAAAAAAAGGGATGCTTTCTTTCTCAAGAAAACATCCCTTATTCATACTAAGCTATTGACTAGCGAAGAGCAGGTGCATACATGATGCCGCCTTTGCTCCAGAGTTCATTGAGCCCTCTGGCGATATTCAGTGGAGAACCAGCACCTACGTTACGGTCGAAAACCTCACCGTAGTTACCAACCTGCTTAATGATCTGGTAAGCCCAGTCGTCATTCAGGCCAA
>JAOZLM010000002.1 GCA_029934815.1 Desulfocapsa sp.
GGGCGACCATTCGATCAATTTGAGGATCATGAGCCTGGTAAACCATTCCCATGGCACCACGGCCGAGTTCCGATACAATGTTATATCTTCCGTAATTCATTAGTTGAGTTGCTCACTGAGAAAATCAATAATAACTTCCAGTGGAATCAGAAATCCGATTCCCTCTGATACGCGATGTCGTCCTTTGACTATGGCAACAAATTTTCCTTCGCTGTCAAAGACCGGACTGCCACTACTGCCCGGCTGGATTTCCATACTGGCCTGCCACATTGGCTGATTATTTACCAGGCGGGGAGGGCCGTTGATGTATCCTGAATTAACCGTCCCTCGAAGCCCAACCGGACAGCCTATGGAATAGAGTTTTTCTCCCATGCTGAGCAGGTTGCGTCCTTCTTCAATATTGATGATCTGTTCTCTGCCGCTTTGAATCTGAATGAGCGCCAGGTCACGTTCAAAATCAATCTTTACAATATCACCTTTAAACAGGGTGTTGATGGTGGAAACAATAGTGACTTCCTCCTGCTCTTTGAGGTCATGGGCTGTACACAGGATTAATCCCTGCTCATCAATGGTGACCCCGGAAAATTGTACAGTTTTTCCCTGTCGGTTAGCTCTCAGGCAGGCAACAGTACCGATCTTATCAAGGACGGGCGTTGGTATTTCCGGCTGTTGGCTTGCTATCTGTTTGTTGCTTTTGTTTCTGCTGTTAAGATATTGCTGGAGTTCTTGTATTCTTAACTCGTCATCTTCGTCGTTGGCAATTCGGATGGAAATTGTTGTGGCAAGAGGAGAGTGTGGGGTGAGATTTATTTGCCACTGCTCATTGTTCTTTGAACTGGAGATATGAATGAGCCCACCTGATTGGGGTATAATCCGGTAGCTTTGATCGTTCATGTCGAGCCAGTGGGAAACGGCTTGCTGACTCGCAGCCATGGAAAGCGGATAGTGCTGACTGCTTTCCATTGCATATACGTTATGGAAAGAGAAGAGCCAGGTGGCTGCCAGGAGGATATGCAGGCTACGGGGTTTCCTCATACCTGCACCTCTATGAGCACTGCGGTAATGTTGTCACGTCCGCCTCCGGACTTTGCCTGTTCTATCAGTAGATTGCATCGATTCTCTAGCGGATCTCTGCTGGTTACTGTTTTTTCAATAGCCTCGTCACTCACCATATCGGTTAACCCATCAGAGCAGAGAAGAAACAGATCGCCGGCAAAATATCGTCCTCGAATAATATCAACTTCCAGCTGATCACTGACTCCCACTGCCCGGCTGATAACATTTCGTAGCCGGTGGGTACGTGCTTCATCTTTGGAAATTATTCCCTGATCCAGCTGATCCTGTACCAGCGAATGATCCTTTGTTAAACGTACAAGCTGATTTTGTCGCAGACGATAGGTTCTGCTATCCCCGATGTGTCCCAGCACAAAACCCTGTTCATGAAAAAGAATAAGCTCGGCAGTGCATCCCATACCGCTGTGGCTGGGGAACTCGGCAATATGTGCTCGTATTTTTGTGTTGGCAGTAAGGAATATTTCTTTGACCAGAGCGATGGCGTCTTTTTCGGAACGCTGTTCAGTTTTATGGATTGTCTGAGTCGCAGTTTCTGTGAAAATCCGGCTGGCAACTTCCCCGGCAGCTGCTCCACCCATACCATCGGCAACAAGACAGAAACCTGCTTCATTGTTCGTGGCAAAGCTGTCCTCGTTACCGGGACGGCGCAGGCCGGTATCGCTGATGCCGCAGACTTGTAGTATATGCTTTGTTTCCATGTCGCTGAAATCCCTGTTCTGCAACTGAAGAAGATCATTGCTTTTCAGTTCTCTGACAAATGAGACAGAAATACTATTAAACTCTAGAGTCTATCGAAAAAAAGCTTTAAGATCAATATGATTTTGATATGATAGGGAAGATGAGCATCGTTTTAAATGTTGATAAACTCGTAAAAAACTAAATTTTGGATGATAACTTTTTTGAATTCATAGTGGTGGCTGGTGAATATGTCTGATCTGAAGGTACAATTGGTTCATCTCGACGGGCCATTTAAAGGGGAAATTCAGGACTTTTTTGAATCAGTTATTGCCATTGGAAGGCACCCTGATTGCCAACTTGTTTTTCCTAAAGAATGTGGTGCAATCTCCCGTAAACACGCTGAAATCATACGTGAAGGGGATCGTTTTAGATTTGTTGATAAAAGTGCAAACGGCACCCTGATTAATGGCAAAGCTCAAAAAGATGTTTTTTTAAAAGATGGTGATGTCTTAATCATTGGAGGAGAAGGCGGGCCTAAGGTTAGTTTTTTGAGTTCACCTCTGGAACCTGGAGACAAGGAAGCTATGGCTGCTGTTGCTGTAGTGGAAAAAACAGTGCCGGTTCCGGAAGCACCTTCCGCAAAGGCACTTCCTCTAAAAAAGGAATCGGCAAAAGAAATATCACCACCCAGATTTGTGCCAAAACCCTCGCCTGCCCCCCAACCGGAGTCACCCAAACCACAAGCTCCATCACCAGAGCCCCTCCCTACAGTGGCTAAAACACTTATTATTCAGTATGGCGCAACGCTCACATCTTTTAAACAATTGCCAATTACCATAGGCAGTGGCGCTGATTGTGACTGTCCCTTGCAGCATCAGGAACTTGCTGCAGAGCATGCACAAATATTTTTTCGGGACGATCAATACTGGGTGAAAGACCTTACAGGACGTGGCCTGGTGACCGTTAACCAGCAAGTCGTTCAGTCAGAGTCACCGTTACCTCCGGATAGTTGTCTGGCACTCACAGCCAAAGGGCCTGAGTTTCAGTTCCTTGGTGACGGCAGACTGGCGGAAATTGAACCAACAGAAGTGAAGCAGAAACAATCTTCAGTAAACAGGCAAAAGACGCAAGGCACAAGACGTTCTGATGATAACAGCTCAAAAGGGAACGGTAACATGATCTGGCTTCTGATTGCTTTGCTGGGACTTGGTGGTGCTGTTGCCGCTTTGTATTATTTTCAGCCAACACTTTTCACTGATTTACTTTGATTGATGGATTCGTAAAAAACTCCGAAAATAGGATGGAGTTGTAAAAAATAAGACACTATCTCAGCAAGGAGACAGCCATGGAACAGATATCTATTCCGGATATTCCTTTTTCTATTCTCGCACTTGCACCTTTTACCTCAGAGCCTGATCCCGGTTCTGTAAATGACCCGCAGGCCGTTGATCCCCTGGATATTGACCAGACTTTGGCTGCCATGGCTCCTTCTTTCTATCTTTCTCTGCCAGCCACTCAATGTCCTGCTGGTGGTTTTCAAATTCAGTTTCGGCAAATGAAGGATTTTACTCCCGATGGTTTGCTGAAGAGTCAGGCTTATTTAAAGCAACTGCTGGCTGCAGATCGTTTCTGTGTGGAGGCAGGGCAGCAGAAAATGTCTCCACAGGATGTGCAGCAAGGGTTGAAACAATGGCCTGATTTGCCTCATATCTCGCTGGATTTTGAGGAAAAAGTCAAAAAAGAAGAGAGTAATTCTCTCGATAATCTTCTGTCCATGGTAGATTTACCAGATAGCCAGTCGTCGATCCACACTGCTGTATCTGCCGGTACCGGGTCGTACGGTGCGCTGGCTTGCCAAATTCTCGACGCTATTTATAGTGATCCACTATTTCGCAGTCTTGAATCCAGCTGGCAGAGTTTGCGCTATCTTGGCCGCTATATGAGTAAAGCAGGAGCGAAGCTGACGATATTATCAGTGTCACCGGATAGTATTGAAACAGTTTTGGAAGAAAACCGGGAGCTGTTACTCACCCATCCCCCTTCTTTACTTTTGCTCGATCAATCGTTTGGCAGCTCTGCACAATCTGTCCGGATACTAGAGCAACTTGCTCAGCTTGGACAGGAGATGCTTGTACCTGTGCTGGCCTGGGTGGATAATTCGTTTTTTCAAATAGAGAGCTGGCGTGAGTTGGATAAACTTTCGTTCCTGCCCCATTATATGGAAGGAGCTTCTTTTGCAAGTCTCAGGAGCTTTCAGGAATCTGCATCAGGGCGCTGGTTGGCTCTTGCCTGTAACCGTTTTCTAATACGTTTTCCGTATGGACCGGAAAACCGTTCACGCTTGCTACCATTCAGTGAAAAGGGTGTGCCCTGGCAATCACCGGTATGGGGTGTCGCGGCTCTTATGGCAAGTCGTGCGCAACAAACTGGCTGGCCGACAAGGATTGCCTCATCAACTGAGCTTCTCGAAGATCTGGCTCTCACAACAGAAGGATTGAGTGAGACGGGAAGTGTAGAAATTGAATTAGGTGAGAGTCGGCTGGACCAGTTGACTCGTTGCGGTATAATGGCGCTGACAGGTCGAAAAAGAACAGATACTGCTTTGCTTGCAGGTGATGTTATGGTTTCAGCCGACGCCAGTTTAAGTTACCAGATGCTGGTTTGCCGGGTCAGTCATTTTATTCTCTGGTGTCGGGATCACTGGCAGGAAGCTTTTACTGCAGAGGAATTGGCTGTGCAGCTCCGTACCGCTTTTCGGCTTTTTGCGGAAAAGCAGAGCGGAACTTCAGCCGGAGACCTGGATGTAACGTGTAAGCATGATCAGGACGCAATCATGGTATCGTTTTGCTGGCAGCCTTCTTCACAAGTTCTTTCAAGCAGGCAGGAGGTTATGCTGGAATTTGCCTGGTAATTATGCGGCGCTTTTTTGTAATTCCGCTTTCAGCAGATCCGGCATATTCTCAACGGCGTCCTGAGCAACAATTTCCTGGAATGCCGGAATACCTGAGAGCTGTGTTACTTCAGTGATAAACTTATCTGGCGGCAGGAAGGTTGTAAGCGGCGCAGTAATCATGATTGCCGGCAAATTCCCCAGATCCGGTATCTCATAAATATCCACCTGATAACGAAGGTCTTCAAGCAGACTTTTTAGAGCCGGGAAATATTCCAGAAGTAATACCAGGCTGAGGTGGCAGATAAGCGCCTGGCGCATATCATCCGTCTGTTTAGCTTCCTTGCCGCTCAGCATACCCTGTAAGCGCTCAAGGGGACATTCACTCTGGTAGGAAATAAGAAAACGGGTGGGAGAAGTGATAGTGATGCTTTTGCCATTATCACCATCAAGAGCCAGCTCATATTGCAGTGGAGTGTATTCCAGAACATTGGACATGGCCGGTAAGGGGGCCTGAAGTCTTTTGGGCAGTTGGAACGGTGATTCACAAATAGCGCTGAATCGTTCCTGCAACTCAGCAAATGCTTTGTCTGAACCGTTTATCTCTTGCTGCGAAGAACTTTTAATATACGTGCCAAGGAGTTTTCGGGGAATAAAGAGCGGCCGCAGGGTTGTGAGATGTTCCCGTAAGCGCTGCCCCAGAAATGAGCTGATCTTGTCTGTGGCCTGGCGGAGTTCCAGAAATTCCTGGCTGTCCAGGTCGGTACGGGGGATATTCAGTTCATTCATTGTGTTTTCCTTTATTGTTGTGCCTGCTTGAGGCTACCGTAATGATATGATAAATGCCTCAGTTTCCTCTTCAGAAGAGTAGGGGCAGAACATGATTTTTTCTGGTGTTCCTTCAACTTTCAGGTAGTAGGAGCTCCCTGGAGGAAGTTCATTTTGTACTGCCCAGGCAGTAAATTTGCTCTCACCCACTTCAATTTCCAAACCCTGCTGCGGATAGTTGAGGATAGATTTTTCCGGTAACTGCCCTGAAGGTCCCACTGCATGCAGTTTGATTTCTCCGTCACTAACCGCAAAGATTGCACCCTGCCAGTCACTGTTTGCAGGCCCTATCTCAAACCATTGGCCAACATTGGTAATCCCGTACACATCAATTCGATATTCAGTCTGGCTGGGTTGCACAGGTGTGTGGACAGTAGCAAGCAGTTTCGCTCCGTAAGCATCTCCGGCAATCGGCAGCACTTTCGCTTTACTAAGCGGTGTGGGAAGAGAATCCGGCGCTATCTCTTCATCTCCAATCTGGAGAATAACAATGGGGAAGTTTGCACCACGCTCAGCCTGAACTGCAAGGGCGAGCATAGCAAGCCCATAACGGAAGGAGTCTTTTTTAAGACTTTCAGCAGAACAGAGAAGCAGCCACATGGAGACATTAGTATCCAGTAATTCCTTTCGCGGTGCTGCCCAAGCCATTTTTTCAAGATCGTCTGTGAAAAAATGACCATCAGCGGCAAGGCCGTAGGTTTGTAGTTTTGCGATAACAGATTGCACTGTTTCTTCGGGACAGTCGAACGCACTGATCCATATTTTTTTCTGCATGGTGTCCTTATCTTCCCGCCAGATGGAGCGGGTTGTCAAAATTAAAACCAAAGAGACGGGGATTCTCCCCGATCACTGCTGCTGAAAAGATGTAAAAGACATAATCATAGGTTTGCTCTGGAATTTTGTCTCGATATTGTTTGAAAAATTTCCAAAAATTACGTTCCTGCGGATTGTTGGGCATGGCTCTCACCATACGGATAATCCGGTTTTCTCCCCAGTTATACGAAGCCATGACTAACAGACCGGAGGCCTGTGCATCGGTATCATAAATTTTACGAAGATATTTTGCCGCAGCCACCGTTGATTTTGCAAAGTTATGCCGCTCGTCTTGCGGATCAACTGTTCGTTCTTTATACAGAGGGCCTGTTCGCAGTCCATAACGACTCCCGGTTTCAGGAATAAACTGCCACATACCTTTGGCTATTCCCCAGCGGGTTTTGGGGCCCATTGCATTGACTTTGAAATTACTTTCCTGTAAAGCCAGATAAAAAAACTGGGGCGGCAAATAGTAGAAACGCATGGTATCTGCAATGGTAGGCGTATAGCCCATATCGTCGGCCCGTTTTACGGCATTTACAAGGCGTTTGGTGGATTGCCATTTTTTAATGTAACGAAGGACTTCTTTGGTGAAATCATCCGGGACAAGCAGCTCGCATTCGCCAAAAATCCTGGCAGTTTTGAGGATAGCCTGCTCTTCAGGACTGATACTACTGTATATCCCAAGGGTATCGACAAATTCACTGTAACTGTTCTCCAGCGCCCGAGCCTTTTGTTTATATTGTTCGACTCGGGCAATGGTGCTTGTGTCTTCACTTTCCCGTCCTTTCTTCAGCACATCAGCAAACTCAACTTCCAGACTTTTCATTGTATAGAAAATTTCTTCAGCGAGTTTTTTCTGCTTTACAATCTGCTGATGGTTATAAACAGCCACAGAACCAGCTACTAGAAAAAGACAGACAACAAAACCAATTATAGCACCATAGGTTCTTTTTTGTTTTTTTTGTACCTGAGCAAAGGCACGTCGTACCATTATGGTGTGTTCACCTGCATTTTCATCGTTCTGATCACTGAAGTAATGTTGCTGGTAGTGAGCTTCTGTCTGTGGATCTTTTTTTGTTTCTGGAGCTTTCGCAACCGGCGGGTCAATAATTAGATTGAGTTGTGGTCCGTTTCTTCCCAGTGTAACTTTGACTTGTTCTTTGATTTCATATCGACCAATAGCTTGTTCATTTACAAAAAGACCATTACCACTGTTGCAGTCCTGGATCCACCAGGTTCCCGCAAGCAGAACGACTTCAGCATGCTTGCGACTGACCACCGGATCAGCAATGTGGATGTCATTGGTGGGATCTCTGCCAATACGGAAGGAAGATGTGAACTTTTGCTCTGCAACCTGACCGGCTGTCCAGGTTGCAGAAACACGAATAGCAGGAGGAGAAGCATTCTGCTGATTGTTTTCCTGATCTGTATTCATAGTTTGATTATGGTGCCAACAACAACACCTTGGTCTGGCTCGGGATTATCCTCATCCCGGGGACATTCGTACCGTTTTGCAAGCTCGGACTTGTAAGCCTTGTAGCAGGTTTTCCCTGGAAAAGAACAGTAAAAGCACCTGCCAGGTGCCGGGATGGTCCCATAACTCGTCCAGATGCGACTCCCAGAGATATTCCAGCATTATCGCCATTGGTTAATGGCGTTACTGTCCCCATATTGTGAGCCGGCATTCCCATTATAAGGATTTTCATGCATGCCGTTCCCGGGTTTGCCGTGGGGCCCATTGCTATATTTGGGTATGGAATAGGGACCGGTGCGGGTGCTGGTGGCGCTGGAGTCAGGCAAACATCTGGAAAAGCAAGATCCTGACCCATCATTTGAGTATTTGCAAACATTTGATGCCTCCTTTATCCCATATGGATTCGTTCACCGTTAATCTTCACATCTTCTTCCGCTGTGAGCATGGAATATTTCCCACGAATTGTCAGAAGAGTGTCGGCGGAATAATCCAGTCGATTTGCCTTTAATTGATCGGTTCCTTCTACTTCCCGATAAGAACGCTTAACCTTCTGTTTGAAACGATCAAAAAGAGATTCAAAAGTACCTCCCAGTACTTTTGTTTTTGCTATTTCACTCAGTAAATGAGTCGCAATAACTTTCAATCTGCTGATATTTATTTTTCCATGATCAGCAACAAACTGCATTTCTGAAGCTGTAAGATCGAGTTTTCGGGCAGTCATGATTCCTACGCCTGTTTTAGCGATGATTTGGATTTTACCATCTTTGCAGAGGAAATCTGTATCACCTTCAAATATCACTTTGTTTTTCTTTCCATTTTTTTCAAGAACGGCAAGAATGTAGCATTCTCCTTCCGGATCAGTAATGAGAAGTACTTTATCCGTTATATCCGGGTATTGGAGACAGCTTGCCGCTTTTTTTGCAGTGTATCGTGTCTCTTGGGTCCTGACGATAAATTGCCCCTGATTAACATGTTCAATATATCCAAATTCTTGAAAAACAGGGTGTCCCTGGTCTTTATTAGCTAGTGCATTTAACATGTTACAACCCTCTGTTAAAAGAATTCTTATTCATGCGTAAATCCTTTTCGGACAGCATGGTAATCGTTGTTAAAGTATTGGCTGCCACTGTTCAGCAGCTGCCTGTTCCGGATCTGTATCAAGCGCTTTTTCTTTATTGGATCCTGTCCAAATAGTATGCTCAGTTTTACACTGATGTAATTTTGTCCTGGTCAAGTTGGCATAACTCATATCCGCAGTGGAAATATCTGAATGAGAAAAATCGCAATAAGTGAGATTAGCATGGGAAAAACGGGCACTGGAGCAGTCTGCTTTACACATAATCGAGGATTCAAGGTTTGCTTTTGTAAAATCACATCCATTCAGCGTAGCACCATCAAAACAACTCTGGGTAAGAATCGCAGATCCCAAACTTGCATTACTCAAGTTAGCTTCCATAAAAATAGATAATGGGCCAACTATCTTTTCAAGATTGGCACCGGAAAGATTTGATCCCATAAAGTTGGTTTGGCTGAGATCGGTTCCCTGTAAATTGGCCAGAGTAAGATTAGAATCTTTTAACATGGCCATGGAGAGCTGTACGTCACGTAAATCTTTGCCAGACAGATCTGTTTCCTGCAGAAAAGCTAATCTGAAAATACTTCCTGATAGAGCAGCATTTTTAAGACTGGTTTGAAAAAACATTGCTTGTTCGGCATCAATTCGTATTAGTTTTAAATTATTACTTTTACAGCCCTGAAAGAAAGCCTGTTTCAAAATACATTCTGTAAAGTCAGCTTCAGAAAGATCGCAATTCATAAGTATCATATCAGAACAATCTGAATTGCTAAAGACAGTACTTTTGCAATCGACATCAACAAGTTTACATTGAATAAGCTTCGCCTGGTTTAGATTGGCTCCTGCCATACGGCTCTCATTGATTACAGTCAGGTGAAGATTTGCATTACTGAGATCAGCATTGCTGAAATCGACGTCATAGAAAATAGATTCATTCAGAAGTGTGCCACTCAAATTACAGTTTTTAAAACACACGTCTTCAAAAATTCCACCAGCGAGTTTCGCACCGGATAGATCCTGTCCAGAGAAGTCCTCCTTTTCGATTAACTCACCGGCATTAATGTTTTCAATAAGTTCAGCACGTGTCATGAAGAACTCCATTTACTGAGGATGGTCTTCTCAACATTGGCTTGATCCAGCAGGACGGTAGAAAAATCAACCTGCATTAGATCAGCACAAAACAAATTTGCTCCGCGTAGATCACAATCCTGCATGATGGCTTTTTGTAAAGAACCTTCCATGAGGTTAATTGAAACCAGTCTGGCCTGACTAAGGTCTGCCTGCATAAACATGGTCTGTTTTGCAACAGCCTGATAAAAGGTAGATTGGTTGAGCTTACTTTTACTCAGATCCGCTGCCGATAGATCAGCTTTGGTAAAGTTGGAATGTTTGAGGCTTGTTTCTCTGAGATTTGCATTTTTAAGGTTCGCCTGAGTAAAATCAGAATTTTCCATTGAGGTTTTCATGGCTGTTCTCAGGTTCTCCATATTGGCATTCTTGAAATCTGAGCCATTGGCATTAACCTGTACAAGGACTGCTTCCATGAGCTTGGCGTTGGAGAAGTTGGCTTTTTGTACGCTGGTATTATAAAAAAATGCCTCGTTCAGGCTACTGTCTGAAAAATCAGCGCCATTAAGTTTGCTCTCAAAAAACATTGCATTGTCAAGAGTAGCAGAGGAAAAGTGTGTATCCTCAGCAATGCATTCTGTGAAATCAACTGCTTCCATTTGTGCATGTACAAAGGATGCTTCTGTTAAATCCGCCTGATAAAATACAGCTTTTTTAAGCTGGCAGTCGGAAAAGTCGGCTTTGTTAAGATTTGCTTTTCCAAGATTTGTTTCTGTTAAATTGGCATTGTTTAAGCGCGCATCTGAAAGATTAGCTCTTGCCAGCATAGTTTTTGAAAGATTTGCATTTGTTAAAATGGTTCCCTGAAGCTTAGCGCCATCAAGAAAACTTTCACTCAAATCAATTCCAGTAAGATCAAGGCCAGAAAGGTCAACTCCGGGAAGTTCTCGTTTTGTCAGGCTTTTCCCTTCTTTGACTGCTTGAATAACTTTTTTCCGCATCTCATCCATCGATTCCTGGGAAGGGGCGGGAACAGGATCAAAAAAATGTCCATATTGGATGCTTAACGAATCAAACTCTTTTTCAATTTTATGTAATCTGGCTTCTTTTTTAGGATCATCGATGCCGCTATCTCTCATCAGGGAAATCATTTCTTCGGCAGAAAAACTGACTCGTTCACCTTTTTTCGTCTCAGCATCTGCAAGGAACTCGTCATAATCATTTCCCATTGAGGAGAACACGTTTCTCAAAGAGTCTTCCAACTCTTTTTCCTGTTTTTTTGCTTCAAGTTCTATTTTTTCTACCAGGTCGTCTAGCTGATCCAGATTATCCATGTCGATGTCTACAGAAAAATCTTCATTTTTCTTTTTGTAATCATCCGGGTTCAGACCATAATCTTTAATACTTTCCCAGGCTGCCTCAATTTCACTATCGGACTTTTTCTGAATGTTTTTTTCTAAAATACCATCACCGGAAGCTGATTCACCTTCTTTCAAAAGTTGGGACATGGCTGATTGAGCCCCATCAGGGATGAGATCTTTCTCGTTCAAGCTCTGAAGGTATCCTTTTTTCTTGTCCAGCCGTGAAGAAAGTGCTTCCTTGTAATGTGATAGAGGTCTGCTGTCATCGGTCAGCTTTTCATAGGCCACGACTATCTGAGAAAATTCTGAGGCCTGATCATCGGAGACTTCGATTTGTCCACGGAACAGGACCACTCCACATTCTTTGTGCGGAAAGAGCCAGACCGTATCTGCCTGCATTTTGATTTCATGGAGATCGATTTCTTTATTCTCTCCATTATTAATAAAACAGCGTGTTCGTATTCCCGGCAGTCTGGAATTGATGGAACTTTTCTCAGGGTGCATGTTTTTGCAACTGAATGATTCCAGACATGTAAATTTTTCTCTTTGCTGTTGATCCAGTGGGGCTGTATTTAAAAAGGCAGGATCAAAATCTTCTGCAAATCCAGGAAAACGTTCATTGAGCCACTTTTCATCATAGGTACCGATTTTAGAAAAGCGTTGGGGCCAGGTTTGGTCGTATGGGCCAAAACCAGCAGGGAGCATTTTTTGATCCGGTATGGAAATGGGTTGATCGGGCAGAGTAATATTAGGAACCGCAATGACGTTTGATTTATACTGCGCAAGATCCTTTACATACCCTTTTCCCAGCGGATTTTCCGGGTAATCAGGTCCGCCAAAAGAATATTGATAGTTCAGGGATAACTGTGGCAACATCTCAGGATCACTCAGTTTCCATTGTCCCCCTATGCCTTTTATCCAGTGTCGGTCTCCAAAAACATTAAGTTCCTTTCGCTGATTACCAATCTGTACCTCTACACTTCCCGCATGTGCGGGTTGGTCATTGGGCGGGAAAAAATTTCCGCATACCAGAAATTCAGAACCCATTTTGGGCATACCGGTATCGAGCACACCTTCAGTACCAAGCTCTTCAGCCACCATAGGCCACATCTTCAATTCCATTTTCAGTTTCTCTGGATCATCAAAGGAAAAGAAGGCGATAATTGTACTGACCAGATAATAGCGCTGATTGAGTTCGTAAGTTCTGTACAGGAGGCCAAGATCCAGTGGCTTGATAACTTTCATATCATATTATTTAGCGGTAACAGCATTGTCGCTTACGTTTATTCATTAGATAAAAAGGTGAACCAGTGATTTCTTGACGGCTGGCCCTGAAGACTCTTGTATATCAGATAAACCGGTTTTTATACATGCAGATTCTTTTACAAGTTTAAGTCCGGCACTGTAACCAATATCTATGGAGAAGCTTGCAAAGTATTTAAGACCTGCAGAAATCTCAATGCCTGCCGATGCACTTGCTTCATAGTTTAAGCCGGCATGAGCTGTCATGGAAGTACTTAAGTATCGTGCCATGGTATGTCCAACATAAGAGGCTATGCAAACTCCGTCACTATGCCCTGTATGATTGCCCGAGACACTTATAGTTCTGTTTCCAATGACATTATATGTTTCACCGCCGGTCACATTATGTGTTCTTCCACCAGCGGTGACAATATATTGGTCGCCTCCGGAAATGATCTGTGTTTTTCGGGAGTTTGTTATGTAGTTTTGCTGGCCATTAGCAACGTACCTGTTTTCCTGGTCTCCGACTCGTACTTCCCGATATTGCATTGCATTTGTTCTTTCCTCACCTATGACATCTAACTTTCTGTTTCCTGTCACGTATTTCCATTCTTTCCCTTTTATTTTTATCGTTTTATCTTCGCCCACGTCTTCAAATGAACCTTTTTTGCAGACGGTAACTTGTGTACCGTCTGTAGCTAAATAAACATTACCGGCATTCACGTCACCTAAGGAAATAATAGAATTCTCTGTGGGAGAGGACATGTGGATCTGCTGCCCACCTGCACTATCTTCTATACGAATCTGATTACCACCGGCAGTACGAATCATTGATTGAGTCTGATTGCCGCCGGTAACTGGGCTGCCGGTTTCGGGATTTGGAACGGTTCCTGAAATAATAGGGCGATCGGGGTCACCATCGATAAAGGTGAGCAGCACTTCAGTTCCTTTGTGCAGAGGAAAATGCATACCGTAATCAGCACCTGCGTATGGCTGGGACATTCGCATCCAGCGAGAGGCCTTGCCGTCTGCAGAATCACTTTGATCAAATGGTAGTTTTACTTTATAGCGTCCTTCGTCATCAATTTCTGCATACTCACCGTCCCCACTCGCATCGACTGTGCCGTTAAGTGTTCCTTTGAGTTTAGGCTTTTCCGCTAAACGTTCAGGCCTGAATTGGGTATCAGCCGGTATGCAACTGAAATTGTTAAAGTATGATGGCCCCTGACTGTCGTCGGTACTCTCGCCGCCAGCTCCGGTAAGATATGTGGATTGCACCCCTTTATGGGATAGCTCAATGATTAAATAGCGCTGATTATAGGAGTCCCGATAATGATCGTGTAACTCAAAAACATAGCCAGTCAAAAATGGTGGTACGGTTCCTTCTCCGTAGAAGAGTGCTTCCCGGCAGAGCAGTTCTTCCGCTCGTATTGTAGCCAAGGCATTTCCCTGTTCCGGGGTTTTGAAATGTTCCCCGTAGATATACACGTTACCCCGGCCTTCGGGATCTACATCTGCCTCTCCCTTCAGAGATAGGGAAGGTTTTCGGTAGTTATAATCTTTTAAAACAATTTTCTTCGGTAAGAGCTGCTGGTGGCAGGTGAATTCCCTGACCTGCTCTGTGGTTGATGGTGCGAGAGAGTCTGGCGGGGAATAACGAATAGATTCGCCCGAGGTGATATCCTGGTGGGCTGTGGAGGCATCGGCAATAACCAGTTTTTCTGCTTCACTACCTTGTTCGAAATAGTAGTAGATTCCCTCCCGTTCCATCCAGCGGGAAATAAAGTTAAAATCAGATTCATTGTACTGGCAGATATATTCCCAGGGATCGTAACTGCCGGTGAGTTTCATCTCGTAATCATTGGTGGTAAGACCGGTTTGTTTAAGGACTTCTTCGATAATATCCGGGATGCTTTTATCAAGGAATAACTGATTTTCCAGATATTGATCTGCGATCCACAGGCGGGGAACCAGTATGGCACGAAAGTATACGTGTCCAGAATACTCGTGCAATTGTTCAAAGCGGGAGAGGATGCCATGAAAAACTCGCAGTTGTTCCCCCTCTTTTTCAACGGTTAATTTTACCGGGTTTTTTAAAACTTCTTTGAGATCGATATCCGGATCATCAGCATAGAGTGTTATCTCGAATTCATAGAGTTTAGAAATAGCTTCTTTACCTGTGAACTCGGCAACCGTAAAGGTATCATCTGGTTGCGCTGTTGAAGTAAAACTGAATTTAATACTTTCTTCAGTAGGCATTAGTCATTTCCTCCGAATTTTATGGCGAAGTTCCCCTCCTGATCCATATCAAGGTGAACACTTTCAGGCATTTTTTCTTCACTCATGCAGGTCAGGATTTCTTTGGACATTTGCGGTAGTACAGTACCATTCATAATATGATCGATATTTCTGGCACCGGTTTCAACTTCTGTACATCTGGCTGCAATTTGTGTAATGACTTCATCACTGTAGGTGAGTTTCATTTTATGTGTCTGCTGCATTCGTTTTACCAGCTTATCCATCTTTAATATGACAATATCACTTAAGATATCCTGTGGAAGCGTCATATATGGGACAACGGTCATCCGGGCAAGAAGTGCGGGTTTGAAGTGGTTGTTCAAAATAGGACGTACGGCCTCCATGATTACTTCCGGAGGCAGTGGTTCATCACCGGTTGTCATTTCAGTTATCACATCGGTGGCAAGGTTGGAAGTAAGGAAAATGATGGTATTTTTAAAATCAATTTCCCGGCCTTCGCCGTCCGACAGAGAGCCTTTGTCGAATACCTGGTAGAAGAGATTCAGCACTTCGAGATTGGCTTTTTCTACTTCATCAAGCAGGACTATGGAGTAGGGGCGTTGACGTACCGCTTCGGTAAGTACACCGCCTTCTCCATAGCCAACGTATCCCGGAGGTGACCCAACCAGACGACTCAAGGTGTGACGTTCCTGGAATTCACTCATATTAATGGAAGTGACAAATCGTTCGCCACCAAGAATTAAATCAGCAAGGGCAAGGGCAGTTTCTGTTTTACCAACACCACTTGGGCCAACGAGCAGGAAGATGCCAAGTGGTTGTGCAGGATCTTTCAGGCCTGATTTAGCAGCTTTTATAACTTCTGCAATGGCAGAAAGACCATTGTCCTGACCTTTAATCCGCTTTTGCATCGATTCTTCAAGGTTAACAATATTTGAAGCCTGATCCCGCATAACACTGCCAAGAGGTACGCCTGTCCAGTCAGAAACTACTTTGGAGACGATATCCGGGTCAACTTCTATGCGTACAAGGGCTTCATCTTTTTGCAATTCCTCAAATTCGCCTTTCAGCTGGCTGAGTTCTTTTTCCATTTCTGGAATCTTCTCTTTTGCCTCACTGTCTTCCTCATCCGCTTCTTTGGCTGCAAAGAGTTCTTTTCTTACTTTGATAAGTTTGTTGGCCAGTTCCTGCTCACTTTTCCACTGCGTTATCAGGGCTTCCAGTTGTTCTGCGAGATCCGTGAGTTCCTGCTCAATTTCAGTTAAACGTTCTTCATCAACCTCAAAACCATGGAGCTTGTCTCGTCCCATGGCTCGTTTTTCCCGCTCAAGTGCCTGAACTGTTCGTTCCCGGTCTTCGATAACATCCGGTTTTGCAGTGAGAAGTACCTTGACTCTGGCGGTGCTGGTATCGAGCAGATCAACAGCTTTATCGGGCAATTGTCTTCCCGAGATGTAACGGCTTGAAAGCTCTGCCGCTGCGACAACTGCGTCATCCCGAACAATCACACCATGGGCTTCTTCATATTTTTGTTTCAGCCCGCGCAGGATGAGAATGGCAGTTTCGGTGGAGGGCTCATCAAGTTTGACCAGTTGAAATCTTCTGGCAAGTGCAGGATCTTTTTCGAAATATTTTTTGTATTCAGACCAGGTGGTGGCGGCAACAGTTCGTAGTTCGCCTCTTGCAAGGGCAGGTTTCAGGAGGTTTGCGGCATCACTCTGTCCTGCTGCTCCCCCTGCGCCAATGAGGGTATGGGCTTCATCAATAAAGAGAATAATTGGTTTAGGTGATGCTTTTATTTCGTTAATAACTGATTTTAGGCGGTTTTCGAATTCACCTTTTACCCCTGCTCCTGCCTGCAACAGTCCCATATCCAGACCGAGAATTGAAACATTCTGCAATAGTTCCGGTACATCTCCTTCTGTAATCCGTAAGGCCAGTCCTTCCACCACGGCGGTTTTACCAACTCCGGCTTCACCAACAACAATGGGATTGTTTTTTCGTCTTCTTGCCAGAATATCAACCATCTGCCGGATTTCAAGATCCCTGCCAAAGACCGGGTCAATTTCTCCTTCAGCTGCTTTTTCGGTGAAATCAACACAGAATTTTCCAAGAGCAGTTGAGTCTCTGGGGCCTGCAATTTCTTGATCATCATCAGCTTCACCGGGAGCAGGTTGCTCGGAAGAGGATTGAACGATTCCCCAGAATTCACTCTTCAGTCCATCAAAAGGGATTACGTCCAGCTGCTCAAGAAATTGTCCTGCTCCAAAGCGGGATGGATTATTAATCAGTGCTAGCAGGAGTGCTCCTGAGCGGAGTTTGGTTTCATCAAGATCAACAGATGCAAGTAGCCAGGCTTCCTGGAACCATTCCATTAATAGTGGTGAAAAAACAGGCTTAGCAGCATTGCCCGTGCTGAATTCCTCAAGGGCGGCATCTATTCCTTTGCTGAATTTTCCGGGATCTAAATCATAATGACGTAAAATGACGGGCAGATCCGAACGATCTTCTTCAAGAAGTTTAGCAAGGAAATGTTCTAAGGTAACTTCATAATGGGTGCGTGAAACACAGAGGCCGGCTGCAGCTTCAAGGCAGCGGGTACAGAAAGGATTTAAGCGTCCTAAAAGCGATTTGATGTCAACAGTTAGCATGGTACTCTCCCATTATTGTTAAGTAAATATCGTTTTGTGGCTAAATTGTTGCCTGCTATTTGGCAGGCCGCTAAACACTCTGCAATTGCTATTGTACACTTGTTTCCTGCTGCTGGTTCTGGTGAGGGCTAAACAGATTGCTTTTTTCTCCTGTATCCTCACCAGAAAACAGCCAGCTATCAAGGCCAAGACCAGACCACTCTGCCGCACCAAGACAAACTGTTTGAGCCTGTTGTCCTGCCATGGTTACTTCTATATCATACTCCAGCGGGTCCACAACAAAAAGATCTGTGAGTGTAACCAGTTTTTTATACAGGGCACTGCCAGGGAGAAAGGCCCGATAATCAGGTTCATCCAAAGGGCCAATCTTGATTCTGAATTTTCCCATTCTGTCTTTGATTTCTTCACCAAGGAAACTGTCACTGCCAAGTCCTACAGCATTTGTTCCCAGCTGAATTCTCTGATCCGCAGGAATCTTGGCTTTACGCTCAAGACAACTGAGAATTTCAACAGGAAGATGCAAGGCATCACTCAATAATGTTTTCAACCCCACTGAAGATCGTGGCGCCTGGCTGAATAAGCCGATATAGCGAAGCAAATCCTTCGGCTTGTCCACCTTTTCTCTGAATTCGGGTTCTCCCATACCCAGCAGACAAAAAAGGCGATCTATATGAGAGCTGTCTTCCTCTTCACTGATCTGTTGAAATTGTCGATATTTTAGCCAGCTTTGAAAGAAGAGCTGATACAGTCGTTGATGGATAATATCCAGAAAATCACGACTGGCAGAGGCATCATCTGATTTTTCATCCAGCAGTTCTTCAGTATAAAAAGTAGGTAGTGGCGATGAGGATCCGTATAAACTGAGAAACGTTGCCTCTATGTTAAAACTATTCAGCTCATCTGCATCTATATGCTCTTCTATGGATTCAATATCGCTTGCTGGAAAGCCAAGGGATAAATGAGGCCTGATGTGCAGCTGTTTGTGGTCATAAGCGGCCGTTCCCTCTCCCGCGGGAGGAGCATTTAGAAAAAGACGCAGCAGTCTTATCACCTGAATAAAAGAGAAGTTTTCTCCTTCTTTTAACAGCGATAATTTAAGCTCCAGTTTTAAATCAGGGGACGTTCCCCTATCCGTGCCGGCCATGAAATAATCTCTCCTCTCAGGCTTTCTTTAAGGGTGAACCTGGTAAAGGAATTAAAGGTTGAATACACAGCAAGAAATTCGTTAAGGATTGACGCAAAAAGGTACAGATCGCCCTGACTGGCAAAATGATCATATCGTGCCTCAAGGTGAATTTCTCTGCCTCGCAGCATAATTCCGTTTACCAGCCTGTCTCCAGGGTTGGAGCGGATATTCTGTAGGCCATTGATCCGTTTCTGGTTGGCAAGCAGCGCAGTACGATCCTTGGTGTCTGGAAACAGGTACAGGCCAAGCAGTGTTCGCAGATTTTTAATATCCATAAGCGAAGTATAATTTAGCGAAAGATGCCCCAGCAGTCTCCAGAGCAGGTTGTTTTCCAGCGGTGGCTGGGTTCCTGCTGTGGGAGTTGTAATGTTTGCAAATGTAATAAATTCAGGGGTGCTACTGGTAGGCTTGCAGATATCGCCCACCTGAATGCTGTCCGGTAGTACACCGTTCGTGCAGGTCAGCCCAATACTCAGTGTTTCAGGGGCAGGCGGCCCGTTTTGTTTCGGGTAGCTTACTGAAATATAGCTGTCTGTTACTCTCCGTGATGGGGATTTCTTCTGGCTGGTATTGTACACAGGGCCAGACACACCATTCTGGTTAAAATGATCAAAGTGCTGATATTCCCTTGCTGCGGCAGTTCCTTGTATATAGCCAGTGACGCTGTCAACAGAATAGACTTGAAAGTGGGTTGGGTTTGTAGTCGCTGGTCGTATCCTGTATTCACTCATGCGGTGATCAAGACGAACCGGATCAGCTTCATGGTTGAAAAGATTGAGAACCGGCGTCGCAAAGAGGACAAAATCTTTGGTGCGAATCCTGGGCATCTGGAAGGGGATTTCTTCCAGCTCAAAAGAGATTTCAAACTCTGTCCCTTCACCTCGATTAAACCATTCGTCAAGCCCGGTCAGGTCGAGAAAAAGAAAGTTTTCCGGCAGTGTGAAATACTCCTGTATAATACGATATCCCGGAAAAGAATTACCGGGGTACGGAAGAATTCCATCTTCCATACCTAAGCCTACAGGCTGTAGCTTCTCTTTGTTTAAAGAAAATCCGGATTCCTGATCTTTTGCTTTAATTACTATACGGCGCAGGTAGTGACGAAGGATGAAATATTTGTCACTGGCAGAGGAGTAGTCTCCAGCCAGATGAAAACGCAAATTTTTAAACTGTAGATTGTTAAGAGCCGTTCCCTTTGTTTCAAGTTTTATACGAATGGCTGATGCCATGCCTGGTGTTTCCACAAAAGCAACATCAAGGATTTGTATGGGCTGTACTTCAACTTCAAAACCGGTTTGAAAGAGACAGGTTGTTCCCTCAACAGGTACCGAGGCCAGCTGTACACCTTTCTTTATTGTTAATGATTGTTTTAGAGATGATTTTGGTTCAAATGCCACAATTGCAGCAGAAGGAAGGGGACGAAGATAATGCGGCCAGATAAGATGAATGAGGTCATGGATAATTTCCGGAAAATCATCATCAAGTTTTTCTCTGATAAGACCTGTTAAAAAGGCCACACCCTCAAGCAGCCTTTCCACATCAGGGTCAGAAGAAGATCCACTGAGCATGGAAGCGATGGCTGGATGCGTTTCAGCAAACTCTGCTCCCAGATCACGTAGAGCAGCAAGTTCCTGAAGATAATAGTGGTTGAGCATTGATTATCTTTTGGTTATTTTTTGTTACTATTCAGCGTACCCTTCGTAACTTGGGTAAACTTGAAACCGTAACTGTTCAGAAGTGCTCAGGTTCGTTCAGGCTGGTCGTCGTAGTGTACGATTTTGTACATGAGGCGACCAGATCGGACGAAAATGGGTGCTTCTGAATAGTTATTATTTTTTTATGCTTATCTTGCCGTCAGAATCCAAAAGGCTTTCAAACAGGACTGAGGTATTTGAATCTGAGGCAGCAAGTTTCGCAAAAATCTGAAATTTTACTGCCAGGCGATCTTCTTCCTGAGGAGTAAATGCCACCCTTACAGCACGCAGCCTTGGTTCAAACTGCGTGATTGTCTGTTTGATCGCTCTTTCAAAACCACGCAGTGACTGTGGATAGTCAGTGAGAAACTCTGTGAAGTCAGGAGTACCATACTCTTCTGCGATAAGAACATTTCCCTGTCGGGTATTGAGGATCTGTTTCAAGTGATCCTGAATGGAGTCAATCACCCTTGACTGATCCTCGCTTTCCCGGCGGAGTGGATCCTGCTCTTTTAGTCGAATACGCTCTAATAACCTGGCTTCCCGCATAAATCAGTTACTCCGTTTCAACTTGTGAGAAATGCGGGGCAGGTGGCAACGCATTATACGTTTGGAGCTTCCCAATCGTCCTCAGCTGTAATACCACCATCCATCCAGGTCCAGATAATCTTCTGGTAGCAGAAAGAAACATGCTCTCTTTCCTTATGTTGCATATTCTCAGGATATTTATTGTTCAGCATTTCCATTTTAATTCTTGAGATAGAAGCATTTACTAATTCAATGGTGTAATGCTGCACTTCTTTACCCGTTGCGGAAGGTTGCCAACACTCGAGCTTGAGCTCTGGAATATTCTCATTAGTGACCATGGCATTGTAGAGCAGCGGCGTGGACTTATCAATTTCTTTAGTAATAGTAAGAGGACCGTGTTGTCTTTTGCCGGTGGGGAGGCCTGATGCGGCATCCCTTGGCGATTTCACTTCCTGATCAAAGGCAATGACAGCAATGGTATCTTCACGGCCAGCCTGAGTTACAGATCCCATGATATCGCCCTGAGTTTCTCCTTTGAGTGTCAGGTATGCATTTAGTGCCATTTGAGTTTGTCTCCTTATGTTATGATGATGTTTCGAACGTCTTCATCTACTTCACAAAAATTATGTTTTATCCAGTTTTCCTACCAGAGAGAGGGTGAAAGAAGCGCCCATATATTTAAAATGAGGCCTTACTTTCAGACCAACTTTATACCAGCCCGGTTCACCTTCAACTGAATCTACGGTTACTTCAGCCATTCTAAGTGGTCTGCGACTTCTGGCACTGGCTGAAGGGTTATCCATTTCTGTTACATATTGACCAATCCACTTATTCAGCTCAAGTTCCAGATCACTTTTCTCTTTCCAGGAACCTATATTCTCTCTTTGTAATACTTTGAGGTAGTGGGCTAAGCGATTGATTACAAACATGTACGGTAATTGCAGGCCAAGTTTGTAATTGAGCTCAGCTTCTTTACCTTCTTTGGAAATGCCAAAGGTTTTAGCTTTTTGAACAGAATTTGCAGAGAAAAATGCTGCATTATCGCTGTTTTTCCGCATGGTGAGACCGATAAAACCTTCCTCGGCCAGTTCAAACTCTTTTCGTTCTGAAACCAGTACTTCGGTGGGGATTTTTGTCTGGGTTGCACCCATGGAATCGTACTGATGCAATTTCAGATCTTCAACTGCGCCACCACCCTGAGGGCCTATGATATTTGCACACCAGCGGTATTTTGCAAAACTCTCTGTGAGTCTGGTAGCAAAGGCAAAGGCTGCATTACCCCAGAGATATTTGTTATGACTACCCGCAACATTCTCTTCGTAATCAAAAGTTTTAATGGGGTCACTCTCAGCTCCATACGGTAAACGCAGGAGAAAGCGAGGCATGGTAAGACCTATATAACGTGCGTCTTCTGATTCACGGAACGCCTGCCACTTTAAATATTTAGGGCCTTCAAAGATCGATTTGAGATCTTTCAGATTTGGCAGTTCGTTAAAATCCTCAATATCAAAAAACTGTGGGCCGGCTGCTGCAATAAAAGGCGCATGAGCCATCGCTGCAACACTTGCAATACTTTGCAGCAGCTTAATATCCTGAGGGCCCGGGCCAAAATCATAATTACCAATCATGGCCGCATAGGGCTGGCCACCAAACTGGCCAAATTCTGCTGTGTAGGCCGTTTTGTAGAGGCCTGATTTGGGGATCTCCGGTGAATCTTCAAAATCATCAAGCAGATCTTCTTTGCTGATATTCACCATCTCAAGTTTGATGTTCTCACGAAAATCTGTGTTATCAATCAGGTATTTCGTGGAACGCCAGGCAGATTCGAGTTTTTGAAAATCTTCATGATGCATAATAGCATCCACCTGCAGACCGACCTTCTTGTCAATCTCAGCAATCATTTCATCAACCACAGCTTTGGTGACTTTATCAACACCTTTGCCTGGTTCTATCAACTGGGCAATTAGGGCTTCAACCCCTTTTTTAGCCATGCCATACGCTTCATCGGCTGGCTTTAATTTGGTCGCCTGGGTAATTTCTTCGAGCAGGGATATGGATTCTTCCAGAACCTCTTCCTTGCCTTGAGCAACTTGTTCCTGTTCTTCGGCCATGGTTCTCTCCTATTTATCCTCGACGCCGAGTTCTTTCAGCAGTTGATCTTTTGATTCGTCATCTTTAACAAGAGTTTGGATTTTCTTGCGAAACTCCGGAACATTTGAAAGAGGTCCTTTCAAAGCTGTTAAGGCCTGGCGGAGTTCCATAAGTTTTTTCAGTTCCGGGCTGTTCTCTGCTATTGCGTCAGGGTTGAAATCTTTCAGAGATTCAAAGGCAAGTTTAACAGCCATCTCTTCGTCAGGATTGTCTGAAAGTTTGTTGGGAACGGTCATGTTCAGATTGAGATTCTGCTCTTTCATCACATCGTTGAAGTTGTCTTTGTCGACATTAATTGGCTCTCTGTCTTCAACCGCTCTGTCGTCTTCTCTTTGGGTGAAATCACCCATGATGAGCATTTTTAACGGAAGTTCTACCTCTTCCTGGGCATCCCCGGTTGCAGGACGATAGACAATATTGACTCGTTCCTTTGGAGCTACCGAACCTTCCTTTGCCATGATTTGCCTCTATTGTTAAATTGATGGTTGTTAAAACTGATGGATTCGTAAAAAGAAACCATGCGCCAAGTCCGTCATTCCGGACTCGATCCGGAATCTTGTGGTTACAGCAACTTTTAGGTTCCGGATCAAGTCCGGAATGACAGCACTGGAGCTTTTTACGAACTCATCAAATTTGTATCAATATAAAATGTTTATATCAAGTAGTTTGTTATAAAAACGCTATTTAACGTATCCCCTAAACAGTTGATATGATGAAGAGTTGTGTGCGGTAAGTTTGTGTCAGGACGATATCCTTATCGCTTCCGCCGAATCTAACCCGGCTATTTTATCAAGTAGTTCCGGACCTCGTTCTTTGAATACTTTTGAAGAGATCTTCTTTAAACAGTGGTAAAAAGTTCTGTAAATAGTCAGTGCCTGTGCGGGATCCCACTGGTCAAGATTGTAATATTGCGCTTCACGGGTCAGTGTTTCGCAATGAGAAAGAGCTATTTCAGTTTTTTTCCCGCCAATCAGTATTTGCACAAGGACCAGGCGCCACTGCATAGCTTCTCTTGCTGAATGTGCGTTATGAATCCCAGTTTGGAGAAGCTCAACAGCTTCCGGCAGTTTTCGTTCTTTTACGAGCTCTCCAGCCAGTTGGATGGCATCAGTCAGTCGTTTTGCTTCCTCTGGTGAACCTTCACTACTGCTAAAACCTGAAGCCAGATCCACGGAGTTTCCTCCTCCCAGGCTCTGACACCATTCCTGCGTTTCTTCATCCGCAAAAGCTAAACCGTCGGCAAATTGCAAATTGCTGAGACCGGGCATTCTGACCATAAATGTTGCTGTCTCCTGGCACACAGCGTCATACGCTTTTTCATAGGAGGGGCCAAGGCGCTCAAGACCATTTGCGCAGTAGCGCTGGAGATCAAGCCAGAAGATATATTGTGCAAAATGGGTTTCTGCGGCGATAACAAGGTTTTGCCAATCACCCCGGGAAGTAAGATCTTGCAGTATAGTAATAATATGCGGTTCCGGCGGGGGAATGATTGTTCTGTTATCCACGGCCTGAGGAGGACTATCTAGATCTGACCAGATTGCTGTGCGCAGAGAGCGGTGCCCGAGCGGATTTGCCGGATTATGCTCTACCAGACTAAGTGCTGCCCGTTTGATATTTTCATTATGGGACTGAATGGCTTTTACTGCGTCATCACTTGACTCGACGGGATGTTGAATAATCGGTTCCGGGGCTGGAGGTGGTGGCTGGGTTACAGGATTTGTAGCTGCTGCAGGTTGTTCAACCACAGGCGCGGTCTTTGTTTCCGGAACTTGCGTCTGTTGTTCTTGCGGTTCTGCTGCTCCGTTTTCTTCATTAACGGGCAGAGCCTTAACAACACGGGCTAACATGGATATGGCAGGAGGATCCGGAAAAAGATCCTGAAACAATTGCTTCAGCTGATCACAGTCAGTAAGGAGTTTTTCTTTGGTCGATTTGTCAACGGACTCAAGAGTAAGCATCTCAAGGGCTGTTGCGCTCTTTTCCACCCACCAGTCAGCAGCTGCAACTCTGCCCCGCATTCGTTTCTTTTTGGGAAACATGGTGTCCCAGAATGTCTCCAGCAGGTCCTTGAAAACCTGCATGCCTGTCACCAGTCCGGCAAGATCATCAATATAAATTCTGGAAACGGCAAAGTAACTTCCCACCAGCAGATCTTTGCTTTCTTCTGTTAAGATTTTTTCCGCAAGGTCGCTTACTCGCTGCCAGTTTGTCTCTCCAACAGCGGTTGGGGAGCCAAGTTTATCTATTTCAGCCTGCAGCTCTTCAAATGCCGGCTCGTAGCGGGTATCAGTTCCGGCTGGAGAATCTTCACTTATAAATGTTTTTCCGATTCTTATTTCATCCATCATTTGTCCCAGCAGCTTGTTATCTCATGAGGTACGTCAGGCAGTTTCTCTTCCCAGCTCTGCTTGATTCGTTGAGCTTTTGCCTGTTGCCTGGCTTTCCAGGCTTTTTTGACAGCTTCATTTTCAAGGGCTGTCGTTTTTTGTTTTCGATCCCATGTTGCCAGCAGTTCTTTTATACCCTGGCTACTGCTCACTGCCTGCTCTTTACGCTCTTCTTCCAGGCCAGCTATGACTTGTGCTCTTTTTTCCTGTTGATCGATGATGTTGGTGAGCGCTTGCCCGCCTTTGAGCTTGAAATTGACTTTGATGGTTTTAATCCGCAGGCGAACCATCTGTTTTTTATGATCGGGAAAGTCTTTGGGGGTAAAGATGTGGCTGCCATTTTCAAAATCTTTGGCAAAATATGCAAAAGCCAGTTTCCCTTCATATTTTTTCTTTAAAATCAGGCTGCCTATTTCAATCTGAACAGCAACTGCTTCGCAATCTGCAGGCTGCCATGACATCTTCTTTCTTATGGGATAGTTAAGGTTGATCAGATTTGTCGTTTTAGAGCCACAGACAAGTTCCAGCGTGGTGACATGGGGAGTGATGCTTGCCTCTTTATTAACGCTGGTCGGATTTGCAGTTACCTGCACTGCGTAGTTTGCTTTAATTGTCGGTGCTGGTGGAATCGGAGTCTCTTTTTTGGGTTGAGGTTTTGGAGCAAAAACATCATCAGCTTCAAGCTGCATATCAAGGGGCACTTCATCACTGAGATCAAGGTTTGGCTTGAACTTAGCCAGTCGGATACCGTCGCTGAGAAAGCGCAGGAATTTTTTCTCGAAGGGAATCATCCTGCCCAGTGCAGTTTTTGGATAAAAACCCTTTTTAAGGCTTCTTCCAAGAAATGGGGCAGCAGGGCCTTTAATAAAACGAATGGCGTAGCCGTCGTTCAGAAAGAGCTGGTCATTCAGTGTTGTTTTGTCTGTGATATCCTGAACCTCAACCAGAACATTTTTTTCCCACAGGCCATTTAAGTAACATGCAGCTTCAAGGCATGTGTAATCCCGGAGAAAGGTAAGGGGACCAGCCAGCAGTCGCCAGACCATTTTCTGTTCCTGACCCGGTTGGCTCAGCTCACCCCGCAAACCAATGAGATGCTGTTTTGCAGTATAGAATGGTGATTTGGATGTGGCAGGATCTTCCTTGAATATCTCAGCTGCCATACTGTAAGAAACAGTGCGAGAGGAGGTCGCAAGGCTGATATCCTTTAAGGCATTCCGGTAGTTATTGAATAGTTTACCGGCTGCAAGTTGCGTGGCAAGAAGATCACCTGAATCGATGCCACTTTTTCTTTCAATGGAGCTAATGGCCTTCTTTCCTTTCTTGGTGACTTTGGCCAGTAATGAATTATTTTCTTTGATGGCAGCTTCGCGTACAGCTTCTATGCGGGCAAGCTCAATCTGATTGATCAGCAGAATCCACTCATTATCTTTTCCCTCTTCTTCAAGGGGTGCCAGTTCTCTGGCCATGGTTTGTAACAGAGCAAAGTAAGGACTCTTTTCTGTGGCCATGGTGATTGCAACCTGTTGCCACGAAGAGCCGTCTGCCAGGTAATATTCAGCCTGTGGGAACTTATCAGCAAAATCATACCAGACCTGTTTGTAAGCCATGGTGTACCATTTCTGAAAACGTGCCTTATTAGCAGCGATCAGAAGGGGATCGGTCAAGGCAGTCTCGATATCGTCAAGTAAGGCATCGATGATTTCTTTGCCCTTAACAGTGAATGCAGGTGGTACTGTTGCGATATTTTTCCGGTTTAAAGGTGCGTTCCAGAAATCCTGCATATCAAGTACTTCTAAGTCGGAGTTATGATTGACCCAGGAGGCCAGCCAGTTGAGGCTGGTATCAGGCATGCTGAGGATATGCTGCAGGTCGCGTTGCAGCCGTTTTTTCTCCTGTCTGAGGATTTCCGGGTCATCCTGCCAGTTCAGGTAATAATGGTATTGCTGGAGTACACGGTTGCTGAGTTCTGCTATTAACCTTGCATCTTCTCCACCAAAAAGAGGCTGGAAAGATGGTTGTGTGAGATGTGAAAAATCTACAGGACTTTCCTTGTCCAGACGAGCCTGAATCAGATTGATCCGGCGTGCCAGGTGGGCAACAAAGGCACCGGTGGTGCCATCCGGAGTTGCGGCAGAAAAATCAGCAACAGCTGCGTCGAGCTGTGCAGTTAGTCTTTCATTAAAGTCATTGCTGAAACGAAGGCAGTATTTTTCTTTCAAACGACGTTCTGTCTCTTCACTTTCATGCAGGCCAAAACGCGGTATCCACCAGGAGTCATTACGCTCCTCCATAACGCTTACCGCTTTTTGGAATCGTTCCATAATAGCAGTGTCAGTAAGAAACTCTCCCTGTAGAACAACTGATTGTTTGAAAGATTCGGCACTGTCCTGAAGGGTGGTCAGGTTTTTAACAAAAGAAAAACTCAACAGGCCGCAGAGGGCAAGAATAATAGTGGCCCAGGCAGTAAGCCCGATATTGCGGGTCAGTTTGTTCCAGGCCATGGCCTTTTGTGTTGGTGCAAAGAGCGTACGGTCTTCCGGCAGGATGCGGGCGAACAGATCATGGAGGAAGAGACCACGATTGGTACCGGGCAATACTTCCTGCTCTTTAATTAAGCCAAGGGCATGAAGGAAATGGGAATAGGGTGTGCCTTCCTGACGGCCGCTGCTAAAATACAGGCCACGCAGGATAGGAGGCTCCTGGTAGGGATTTTCCTGAAAGGTGGTTTCGATAAATGTGGATAATCGTTTATGAAGATTGGCAAATTCATTAGGGAAGAGGAGCAGGTCGGCGGCAGGAGGAGGCTGCTTCTGACCTGGAATCTGCCTGCCATGGAGCAGTTGCAGACGTAATTGCTGCAACCGGTCACTGATTGTTTGTCCTACTTCCTGGAGAAATGACCTGGTGCCCTTGTTGTCGTGGTTAATGAGACCCATGGCCTGCTCAAGACTCTTGTCCGGCAGCTGGTCACAAAACTGGGTCATTCCCTGAACGAGGTCACATTTAGTGATTAGAACGTAAACAGGAAAAACTTTACCAAGCACCCGCATCAATTCGTCGATACGCTGCCTGATATTTCGTCCATCACTGTCGATGGTTTCCTGGTCAGCTTGTAGCAGTTTATCTGCTGCAATGGTTACTACTAAACCATTAAGTGGCTCTTTTTTTCGATATTTGACTAGCAGTGAGAGGAATTTCTGCCATTCCTGTTTATCACGTCCCTCTTCCAGAGGAATGGTGTAACGGCCGGCTGTGTCGAGGATAATGGCTTGTTCAAAAAACCACCAATCACAGTTTCGAGTGCCGGAAACACCGCCGATCTTACTGGTTTCGGCAAAAGGTGCAGCCATATCTGCACTTTGAATGGCAGTTGATTTCCCTGAGTGGGACTCACCAATAACCATATACCATGGTAGAACATACAGCGGATTACCTTGTTTATTCAGATGGGAAGATTTCAGTGTCTCAATGGCTTCCTGCCAGCATCCCTGCAGTTCCCGCAATCCTTCCTGCCCGCTTTCCATTCCTTTAATATACGCATCGTCCTGCTCTATTACCTGATGAACAAAATTCTGTTCTCTCCGGCGCAGGAGGAGTTTTCTGATAAATATCCAACTCAGATAAAGCCCGGCATAGCCAAGCAGGAAAAATGATGCAACCCACCATGGCCACTGCATCCAGAGCGTAAAGGCAAAAGTGAGTCCGCCAATCAGAGCCAGCAGGCTGAGCAGCAGGAGAATCTTAAAGGCGACAACCATGAATTTTTTCATTATTGCACCGAGGAGATAAAGTTTTCGCCAACATTATCGAGAACAAAACGATAAATGAAGAAAAGGACTCCATAGAGTAGCACAGGCACTGTGGCACCAAAAAACAGGGCAAGTGGAAATCGTCGTTTATTGCCAGAACTCACCCGCTTTGTTTCACCTTGCAGGTACGCATCCGGAAAGAGTGTTTCTCCTTCCATGGCCTGTAGATCTGAAGAACCACCCAGAAGTCTAAGGTTGGAATTTTTTAGTTGTTCCAGAAGGAATTCATCACCGGGGTTGCAGTAGCGCCCTGTGAATCCAAGGGTCAGGCAGAGGTAGAACACTTCACGAACCTGTTCCTGCTGGGGGCCAAGTTGATTGAGCTTATCAAAAAAGAGTTCACCACCATCGGTGGTCTGATAATACGTACGCTGTAACTGTTCACCTTGCCACTTGCTTTTTTCCGGCCAGTTGGAACTGAGGATAGCTTCATCAATCCAGGCAAAAACAGCAAACCGGGACAGATCAAAATCAGTTTGCGGTAAACGGCTTTTATGGAAATTATCCTCACTTTTAGTGATGAGCTGGTTGATGTCTGTTCTTACTTGTTCTAAAGAGGCATGGCTTGTCGCTGCCGTTTTAAGCAAGTATGAGACATAAGCAATCAATTCTATGTAACAGTCCATCAGTCGCATTGTTATCTCCTGCCTACAACCATGAGTTCAGCTTTGATGCCGGATGGTGCTTCGTCCCAGAAAACTGCCAGCTGGTTACTTTTCTGCACCTGCTGCCACAGTTCGCCATGATGATCGATTTGAAAATAGAGTGAGCCTGGCCTGCGCGGAAGCTCCTGGGGAGCTGTTTCCAGATACTTCACCTTAACACCTGGTAAGGCACGGGCAATGAGTAGTGGCAGTGATTCCCGTGAACCTATTTTCGCAAGGTTCGTAAAACTCTGCAGGATCTGGCTTGGCTCCTGTTCGGTTTCCAGCACCAGATAAAAACGGTTGTGGGCATCAAACATGGCTGCGGACAACTCGCCACTATAATAGGTTCCGTCATAGACCAGTTCCAGTATGTATTCCGGCCCTGCGGTTATTTCATCCAGCAGGCGGAGCAAAACTTTTTGCGCAGAGAGAAAACAGGTGTGTAGTTTGCGGTGGTTGTATGGAGGAACCTGGCTGCTGCCGTCTTCCTGCTCACCCAGTACATTTACGGTTTCGGAAAAACTGGAGAGTTCACCGATGATCTGGCGAAGAATGCCATACACTTCCCATGGATGCACATTCCGGGCTTCGGTAATATGGTAGAGGAGAGGAACATAACGATTCAACGAACGCAGAGCGAGCAGGAAGATTGTGTCCTGAGCACCAAATTCTGCAGTGTGAACGCCACGCTCCCGTTTGTACGCTTCCAGTAAATGCGCACGGGAAGTCAGCTGGTCACGAATCTCGGTGACCAGAGTCATTAGTGGCCGAACTGCGTCAATACTCAGACAGGGAGGGAAAAAACGCTCAGAACGAACAATAGTGTCGCCCTGGCGCAGAAGACTGGCCAGCGGAATCAACTCATAGTCACCCAATTCATCTTCTTCACTGTCCCAGAAAATTTTCAGTACATAATGCAGCCGTTTAACCTGAGCACTTGCACCTGACTGATAGAGATCCTGAACTTCTTCCGGCTCTGTGGTGGTGACAAATCGGGTGGCAACATCACTCACATTCTCAAGACTTGAGAGGACGGTGACATTTTCACCAGCCGGATTCCATTTACGAAGGCCAAGCAGTATGCCCAGTGGTTTACCACCCTCAATCCAGTCTTCACTGAAAGAGCGGGGATCGATAATTCCATTGTCCGGTAAGGAGACAAAGCTGCCGTCGGGAAATTGAAATTGGCCTTTAAGAATCTGCAGGGACAGATTGCCTAATGCTGCATCTTGTATCTGCAGATCGCCAACACCCCAGAAATATGGTTGCAGATAAGTCTGCAGAGGCATTGTCTGTGACTGGATATAACGATCCTGCATCTGGAAATGCTGGGGCTGGAGAAAGAGGCCCTGATGCCAGAAAAAAGGTCTTTCCATGGGGTGCTCCTTATCGATTTAAGATGGCGGCTATTTGCTCTGAACCCAGATTGACAATAAGTTTCATGTCGCTTACATGGGCAGATTTCTTGTTTTCAGCGATAAGAACCGGAATGTCGACGACTCGTACCATTCGATTCTTTTGCAGGGTAAAATAGCCGGCTACCAGCCCAATGTATTTTGTCCCTGCCAGCCTATCCATAACAATGGTCAAATCCTGGTCGGGCTGGACAAAAAGGCGTTTAACGGAAGTTACACTGCTGTCGAATGCTTTGCAGTCGAGTAGCTGGTAAATACCATCCTCGTTTGAGGCTAGCTGGTTGAACATGGCTTTGCTACGTAATTGATAAAGACCGATCATCAGTGTATGTGGAGTGCCTTCATTCAGGTTCAAAAGGTTGTTTGATTTCAGTCGGATGCTGATTGCATCCTGTTCAAAAACCCATTGTGGAGTCGGGAGTGGAGGCGGTGTTTTAGATCCGCAGGAAGACAACAGGACAAGACAGCAGAGCAGAACGGCTAAACTAAGATATCGTTTCAAGGTGTTACCTCATTAGGTGGCTGGGGTGTTGTGGAACATTGCTTTTCAAAGGTGCGCAGGAACTCTTCCATACAGCGCCCTGATTCAAACCATTGGCGGCACTTTTTATATGTTTTACCATATTGATTGAAACCATCAACTTTACGTAGTGGGTTAAATGCTAACCCACCGCTACTTTTTTCTTTTAACGTTTCAGGATCAAGTTCCTTAAGAATCTTTTCTACTGTGATCTGCATGGCCGATTTAAAAGCACTGTGTGAAGTGACAAAAGCTGTGCGAATTTGATCCAGATGTTCTTTCAATGGCTTTGCGTCAAGGCTTCCGGCAAGTTGTTCGCCTATGAGAAAACGGATTGTTTCCTGGGGATGGTTATCTGCCTGCAGGGTCAGGTTGATTGTTTCAATCAGCTGGTTAAGGGTCTCAAATATGGAGGTCAGTGATTCGCTTAGGCGTTGTTGGAGACCTTCGGTTTGCAGGTCGCTGTTATTAACAGGCTGGCCAAGAAGGATAGAACAAAAGCGGAGAAACTGATCGTCAGCGGGGAAACTGGAAGGGTTTGGCTCAGGTATGGCAGAATTGAAGTGAGTCGCCAACTGTTCCATTACTTCTTGCTTTTCAGGCGCTGTGTTGAAGTTGAGTTCTCGAGTGAGGAAATTTTCTATGGCAGAAGGGGCATTGTCAGGATTTTGTTTATAAATATTTCTTATGGTATTTGCAAAAGAGCTGATGTTTGGCTGCAAACTCATAACTTTTCTCCAGGGCGGAGGATAATCGTTTCTGCCAGATCGGTATCGTCAGTTTTGATCTCGCGCTCTGGTACTTGACTGTTGCCTGGTGATTGTATGGTTTGTAACTGTTCATTCACCACAGGATTGGGTGAGAGTAAAACCGTATCTGTCTGGAGAGTCTCGTTGTTCTTCGGAAGGGAAGGAGCAGGGCTTTTGATTATAATGGTTTCCTGACTCAGGTCGTCGTCACTATTACTGTATTCGTCGGGTAAAGTAGCGGCGAACTGAGCGTTTGTGTCTGGAATGACCGGCTGTTTAGCCGGGGGATTCTCTCTGCTTGTGAAAATCTCCCGGGGAGGAGGCGGGGAATGGCCGGTTAATGTTTGATCCGTTGTTTCCTGTTGCCAGCTGTTCGCAAGAGTTTGAATAATAGTATGAATTGCTTTGTCACTGCTATCCGAAGATGGCTTTTGGCAAGAGGGCTTTGCGGGTGGTATTGAAGAGCTGTTTTCGTGTAAAAGTGTCAGAAAATGAAATCCGTCCAGAGCATCACATTCTGTTAATAACATAAAGAATGGGTAGAACGAGAGAGTGAACAGTGTGTCGTAGACTTTCTGTTGGCTTCCGTAACAGTGCTCGTGCTGTTGGCATCCCAAACAAGGAAGGGTGTTCACCTGTCCCAAGGTTGGAGTAAGGCTTCCAAATGCAAGCATCAACTGTTTACAGTCACGTACTGTTGGCGGATCTTCTGTGTTTTTCTCAAGAGCCCAGAAAACTTGCACACCATTTTGAGAACACGATGGACAGAACAGATACCGACGCAGGCTGGTTGAGTATGGGGGTAAGCCAGCAGCTGTAAGCAGCGAATCTTCTTTGCAGAGACGCAGAGTCTTACCGCATTCAGGGCAAGGAGGTTCGAAGTACGTTTGCTGTTTCTGGCAATAGAAAAGAGATGTGAATGCCAGTAGCTGCTGCTGTTCTCCAATTTGTGATGCCAGTAGCATGGAGTGCTCAGGATTTCTGGCACGTCGTGTGGTCATTGCCTGCTGCCAGTAGTTGTCAATTACTGTGTTGGTGAGAGTCGTTCCGCTCTCTGTGGGCCATACGGGAATGTCCCGCTGAATCAACAGATTTGTTTCCTTAATTATAGAACCAAAATCGGTGACAAATGCTCCCCGAAATATATGGGCAAGAGGATCGCCATCATTCATTGAGGTGAAGGGAAGGGCCGAAGAATTACTTGATGACTGTTGTGAATCAGCAGGCTGCAGGCGTAGATAGAAATTTCCTTGTTCAGGCAGAAGATATGACAAAAGGGATGGATGCATATTAATATTTCCCATGCGTTACTTTTGCTTTGCGCCTCAAAGTGTAAATGCAACAAGGATTAGATCTTGAAATCTTCTGGTAATGTCTATTGAAAATCAGGCTTAGTACAGCATATTTATAGAAACTTTGTCAAGATAATTATCATGTTTTCTCAGATTGTTAGGTTCCACTCGCGTCATTCCGGACTTGATCCGGAATCTCTAAGAAAAACTCTACTTTTACAAGATTTCGGCTCAGGTCCGGAATGAATCAAACGGCGAAATCCAGGAAAAGCTGAGTTTTGATGGCAATCAGCATCCCAGTTGGCGTGCCGTGTTAAATTTAATGACTAATAAAAAACTTTCAAATCAATTGGTTAGCCATTTTGTGTTTCCAATTGGAGCCGGGCGAATATCATTCATCAGTATCATATAAAGGAATGAAAGCAGACAATTGATTCTGTCCAGCGGTGGCAACTGTGACCTTGTGGTGAAGTAGAAATTGTCTATCTCATAAAGTGTCCGAAAATACAGAACGATGCGCTGCTTATTGTCTGGTTTCGATATCGTTATTGAGTGTTGTTGACATTTTTGCCAGCTTGGCTGAGGGTTGAGTTGTCAACAACGGATAAAATCTTCAGTCAACTGTCAACTACGATTTCTATAGTCCCGTATATTCTGCATCCAAAGAGCAGGGCCTGTCTTGTGGACAGACTCA
>JAOZLM010000254.1 GCA_029934815.1 Desulfocapsa sp.
TACTTCTTTGTCATCAAAAGTGAATGATGACAAGACCTCAACCAGGTCACTGTACTTACCGTTAGCACGTCGATAGTCCACCGTGTAGCCATGATTTCCGTAGGAGAAAAAGAATAATGTCTGCAGAAGATCAAGATGCACATCCCCTTCCACTACTCCAATCGTCTGGTTGAATTTCACAGCATCAACATTCACCGGGTTTTTCTCGCCCTTCACTTTTAGTGGAATCTGCTTGTTCTCCTTGTTGCCATCACTGATACCATAGCCCATACTTTTAAATTGTTTGTCCAGGGCTTTGATAACAACTTCCTCGTATCCATCAAATAGCACATTATCCATAACTCTTACTTCAATGACATCCCAGCCTGCTTTTAGTGTTATTACTTCGGATGTTTTCTTCGATTTTTCACTGACTGCATATTTTGTGGGATAATCAAAACTGACCCCATGTCCTACATAATGGTTTGTTGCGGCTATGGCCCCACTGTTCAAAAAAAGTATGAAAAACGAAGCAAATACTATTTTTTGTATATTACTGCTGGTCATACCTGAAACCTTTTTTTGTGTATTCATCCGTTGCTCTGCTCCGCTAATACTATTTTAGACAGCATTTATCCTGTAACCATCTCGCAGTGAGAAAGCCTCCTGTTTTCAGTATAGTACGCTACTGGAATCAAATTTTCCACTAACTTCTTTGGCAAAAGCCACCAAAGTGGAGATGTCCAGTACCGTATGATATTGATAATAAACGATGCGTAAAGTTATAGTACAATATGGCTAGGATGAAACGAGTTGTCGTTCTGTGATATAGCCTGTCGCCTCCTGCCTAGCCTGTTTATGATGTGCACTCACGTTTTCATGAAATAATTTGATTGACTTTGATTGCCCAGAGGTGATTAAATTATTCAATGCTTATGATTGTTAGAGAAAAGATGCTTGAAAAAAGGAATAGTTTTTTTTCAAGTTGTCTGCTGTCGAAATTGTGGCTGATTCTTTTTAATTCTGATTAACATGGTAAATTCTATCTTCAAACAATATCCCCTTCTTTTTAAATTGGTTTGTTATGTTCTGGGGTTTTCACTCTTTGTTGCTATCTCTCTGTCTGCTATTCAATTATGGCTCGCCTACACTGGCGAGCTAGCCAAAATCCAGGAACAGCTAGCTGAATTACGGGTCAGCCATGAGAGTTCCCTCGTTAACAACCTCTGGAATATGGATAACGAAGGTCTTGATATACAGCTGAACAGTATACTGGATATTCCCGATGTTGTTGCTGTTGAACTTGAGGACAGCGAAGGGAAAATTGTTCGGCGTGGGGAACTTCCTGATGATTTATCCAGATGTGTAATTGAAAACTTTTCTCTTAAGAAGCAGCTTAAAGAAAAAAACCTCTCCCTGGGACAGGTAACAATCTATGCTTTTCCAACTGAGTTGAAAAAACGGTTGTGGCAGGAAGTTCCTGTCAGTCTCATGGCTGACGCAATAGCACTTCTGCTTACCGGTGCATTTGTATTGATTCTTTTCCTTGTTAAATATAATAGACATATCAATCGAATAGCAGAGTTTGCTCAAAATCTTGATGTTGAGGATATTGGCAAGCAACTGACCCTTGATCGAAGGAAAAATGGGGACAGTCAGCCTGATGAACTTGATCGTATTGTACGTTCTATTAATGAAATGCAGTCACGGGTAAACGATCAGATACAGGCACAATTACAGACAGCAAAGCGTTTGCAACGTGAAATTGCTTTCTCTGATGCAATTATAAACAGTCTCCCGGGAATTTTTGTTGTTTTTAATGAAGAACTGAAAACAGTGTTGTTTAATGAATCTTTCGCTGAAAAACCTGGTTTGAAAAATAGTGAGAGTAATGGCTTTCTGTTTCTGCAAAGTGTGGTTCCTGAGGATCAAAAACGATTTGAGAAGATATTACAGGGGGTTTTTACAGATAAAAAATCTGTTACAATAGAACTTCAGTTGTTGTCGGCTAATGAAAAACGGATTCCTTATTTGTTCAATGGAAGTTATTTTTTACTTGAAGAGCAAGGGTATATTATTGCCCTCGGTACCAACCTTACCGAACAGAAAAAAATGGAAAACATGCTGAATCAGGCCCAGCAAATGGAGGCCATTGGTACGCTCGCAGGTGGTATTGCACATGATTTTAATAATATTCTCTCCTCAATCATGGGGAATTTGCAACTAGCCCAAATTGTAAAAAACGATCCCGAGAAATTAGATAACTACCTGCAGTCCGGTGTTGATGCATCAATTCGTGCAAAACATCTTATTGCTCAAATTCTTACCATGGGCCGGAATGAGCAGCTGGATAAGCAGAGCTTGCAAGTCTCACTTATTGTTGAAGAAACCATGAGCCTTCTGCGTGCCACAATTCCGACCACAATTTATTTCAAACAGGTTATTGAAAGCAATGGATATATCTGGGCCAATGCCACTCAGATGCAACAGATACTGTTGAATCTTTGTACGAATGCTTATCATGCCATGCAGGATAGTGGTGGCGTTCTTACTGTCAGCTTAAAAGAAGAGCAAATTACAAAAAACCAGCACTTACCAGCATTTGATTTGCCGGAAGGGAAATATATAAAACTTGAGATAACAGATACTGGCTGTGGCATGGATAATAAAACCTGCAAGATGATATTTGAACCGTATTACACCACAAAAGAGAAAGGTTCCGGCACCGGTCTTGGGTTGGCAGTGGTGCATGGGATTGTACAATCCCATGAAGGCCATATTACTGTATATAGCGAACCCGGTAAGGGAACAATCTTCAGGCTGTATTTTCCATTACTGAGTGACTCGGTACAGGATGCCGATATTGATATAATTGAGGATGTATTTCCTCGAGGAACAGAGCGTCTGCTCCTTGTTGATGATGAAGAAGAAATCCTATCCGTCTATTCAGAGTTGCTTAGGGCTCATGGCTACCTGATAAAATCATTTTCAAACAGTCTTGATGCTCTCAATCATTTCAGGAAAAACCCTTCAGCCTATGATCTGGTACTCACTGACATGACAATGCCTAATCTGTCAGGTGATATACTTGGCCAAAAGATCATGCAGATTATGCCGGATATTCCTGTCATTATCTGCACCGGGTTTAGTAAAGTAATGGAATCTGGAGATTCTCTCGCTGCTGGTTTTGCTGCATACCTGACAAAGCCTGTGGAAGCAGGAGAGTTACTTTTTACCATTCGTAAAGTATTGGATGCTAAGGGTTTTAAAAGTCTTAAAGTGCTCCTTGCTGACGATGATCCTTACAATCAAAAAGTGGTAACGATGCTATTACAGGCACAAGGGCATCAGGTGTGTGTGGCTGAAAATGGAAAAATCTGTCTGCAGAAAATAAGTAGTCAGGACTTTGATGTTGTTTTTATGGATATGCAAATGCCTGAGTTGGATGGATTACAGGCTACTACAATTATTCGAGCTTGTGAAACTGGTGGTGAGAAACAGTTAGAATTTGATAAATTTACAGGGAAAAGCAGCAAAAAATTATACGGTAAGCATATACCTGTCATTGCCATGACAGGCAACCTTGACGAAGAATCCCGACAACAGTGCAAAGAAGCTGGCATGGATGATTTCCTGGCTAAACCGTTCACTATCCAGACAGTTAGCGGGATTCTTGCTCGTGTCGCAAAACAGAGTATAGTGCTCACCGAAGAAGGGACTCCGGCTTTTTCTGAAATTATTGAAGAGGAAAAAACAAATTTAGCAGAATCTTCTTTAAATCACCTGCGACAAAAATATCCTCTCAATGATGAGCAGTTACAACAATTACTATCCGAGTCGGTGCTCTCCATCAGACAAAGTATACAGGAAATAGAAGAGACACTTGTGCAAGGCGATTTCCCCACGCTAGCCGGCAAAGCTCATAAGATAAAAGGTGTGGTAATGGGGCTTGGCGCAGAAAATTGTGTGGAGTTGTGTCGTGAACTTGAAAAAAGTGCCAAAAAAAGTGATCATGAAAGGAGTACGACAATAGTCGGGAAGCTGAAACAATTATTACGTTCTCTTCTGGAATATAAATAACAA
>JAOZLM010000035.1 GCA_029934815.1 Desulfocapsa sp.
TCCTTCATCGATTTAGGCAGCCATACCACACGCTTTAACCCACCCTCAGCTTTAAAGAGTTTTTTAGATGTCATGTAATGCTTACTAACACCCATAAAGCCAGGAGTTTGCGCACCACCACCAGCCATTCCAGCGAGCGAGGTAAACTTCATTCCAGATGGTGTCATACCAAGGTAATCACGGTTTACAACCATGATACCGTTTGCTTGAGGAAGCATGGCAGCGATAGCTTCGAAGCAACCACAAGCGGTCATTGGGTTATTCATAAGCGAATAACATGCTACCTCTGGTACTGCTCCTCGGGAAGCCTGATTCACAAATTCGGTAATTCCAGCATAATATCCGTTATCAGGGTCGGTACACTCGCCTTTTGCGATGGGCTGATTGGGACCTGTGGGATTGATATTGAATGATGCTTTTCCGTCAAGCCAGTTATAGGCACCACACATTCCAATACGCTCAGGGGTGATAACACAAACATGGCTGGGAGCAAACGACTGACAGAGAGTACAGGAGTAGAAAACATCTTCAGTCTCATCGGTCATGGCACCCAAACGAAGATCACGCTCAGCGTATACAGAAGCTGCAAGATCTGTTACCATCTTGACGCCTTCTTCTGTGGTGAAGAGTTTCACCTGAATTTTATCGACAATAGCGCCAAACTCCTGATGAAGCTTACCGTGAAGAACTTTACCAAGATGCTTGAAGGAAAAGCCTTTTTCCACAGAAGCCTTACCGATACGAAGCCACATGATATTACGCTGTCCCATGTGCATAATACCCTGGATGTAATTCATAAGGTGATGGAACTGACGCTCAAGGATAGGCTCAAAGTCTGACTGCATTTCACGTCCTGCAACCTCAACCAGGATACCGAGAGGTACATTTTCACCCTGCTCAATATCACTAATATCTTTTCCTTCAAGGGTAACGAGACCGTCTTCGATCTCATCCATCTCTTTGGAGATAAGCACCTCAACACCAGGTGTACGACCACCACCACATTCCATAAAGAGATCATCCTTTCGAACACGTTCCCCCTCAAATGCAGGGCCAAAGGACATGGGAATATCGATTTTAGTGATACTTACCTTCAGGCCACGTACCTCAATGGCTTTCTGAACGATTTCTTCATGAGGAACATTTGCAACAACGTGTTCGTATGTACAAACACCGGTAGGCAAAATTTCCGGAATATCGTAATCAGAAATGGTCGGGAATCCCCAGTTAATAGCACCGGCTGCATTTGCATACCACTCGTCACTAACTTCACCAAAGGCCATAACAAAAGCAAAAGTACGATCTTTATTGTATTTAAGGTTTGCAGCATAATCACCTGGTTTTACACCACCAAAGGCAAGTGCTACACGACAGGCAAAACCAATTGCAAAAACAGCAGTGGTATATTCACGTCCAAATGGAACAAGACGGGTGCCCCAGCCAACCTGTATATTTTGTTTTACAAGCTGCTCTGGAAGACTGATCCCTTCTGTCTGCTCGTGCATAAAGATATAGAGATTTTTCTCCTGCAATTCGATAGCTATCTTAGCGGCCATCTCAGGATCTTTCGGAGTTCCTAAGATTGCGGCAAAACCAGGAGCAGAACCATCAACAAATTCAACTCCACGCTTACGGAAGATGACATCATCCGCTGCGCCAAGCCAGTAATTATCAGCTGATGGCTCTTCAGTTGCTGTGTAAATACTTGAGTCATTCAGATAACGAATAGCCTCATACATTTCTTCTGCAAAGAAGGTTGCCATACCAGCGTCGAGTGCAGGAGCAAGGTATGGAAGCCAGATGTCTCCGGTAACAACGGGAGGCATTAACTTGCGACATTCCTGAAAGATTGCTTTCATATCGCCAAGTTTTTCAACCTTTGCACCGAGCATACTGTAAATAATCGGCAGAAAATATGCGGTATTAGGAAAAGAAACTTCTTTGTCTTCTCCGAACTTCTTAACGGCATCTTCATAGCTGCTTTCAGCCATATCGATGATTTTTTGAGCACCACGAATGGCTGCTGAACAAATTATTTTTGACATGTTGTAAACTCCTGTTTTATACGAAAAACAAAATTCTCTTTTTTGCGGGTTAGCCTAGTTAAAATAATCAGTCCATCAGACCGTTAATCAATTCTTTGGTAAGTGCAATAGCTTTTGGATGACGCATAATCATAACTTCTCCACCAGCCATTAACATACAGCTTGCAGTAAGTGCTTCCATCATGATGCCACGTGTTTCCTGGTCACCTATCATATCATCACTTGGAAGTTTGGTTTCTTTTGCTTTCCATACTTCACAACCAAGGTTACAGATGATTGGAACCATCAGCTTCTCATCATTCTGGGTGAGTGCTGCAATTCTGATACGCTCCATAACAGAGTAGGTGTATTCAATACCATAACCAAGAGCACCAACAGATGGATCCATCAAAACGGTATCAAGGGATACACCAAGATTCTCAAGGAGGATATTTAACTGCTTGGCAAGGTTAACATCGATTGGAGAGGCAGCAACGATTGGGTGCTGGAAGGCCATGGCAGTAGCACCGATGGTCTTGTAGTTGGAGTCTTCAAGAGGCGCGAGACAAACTTTTTTATCACCAATTACTGAGGTGATTTCACGAAGTGTTTCAGTGTCTTTGTCAGAGTTTCCACAACCCCAGATAATAATTGGTACATCAACAGCATTAATAACATCAGCTGCAACTTTTGTAGCTTCAGCAGCGCTGCGATTCATTCCATTTGGATCAGTTGAACCAAGGCTTACAGCAATTGCTTCAGCACCATAAATTTTGACACATTTCTGAGCCCAGGCAACCGGGTTGTCGATTACATCGGCAAAATGCTGAACAAGAGGTTCGGGCCACTCATCAGGTTTCACATCGGTTACTTCCATTGCTATAAGCTGTTTATGAGGATGATCTCCTTCAAACAACTGGAATGGCATGGAGGTAGCGCCGCCAACCTCTACTATATTATCACCATTACCCATTTTTACCGGACGAACTTTGCCTGAGTAATTGGTTGTGTAAAGTTTTGGATCAATTTTAGATGCTCTGTCAGCAAGAGTAGTAGACTCAAGGGCAAGTTTTGCAACACCAAGATCAACACTTGCAGCAGGAGCTGCAGTTTCTTTTGCTTTTGCATCAGCTTCTTCTTTAGCCTTGGCATCTGCAGCAGCTTTTACATCAGCATCAGCATCAGCTTTTAACTTAGCATCCGCGTCCGCTTTTACTTTGGCATCAGCGTCTGCTTTAGCTTTCACATCTGCAGCAGCCTTTGCATCAGCATCAGCTTTTAACTTAGCATCAGCATCCGCTTTTACTTTGGCATCGGCGTCTGCTTTAGCTTTCACATCTGCATCGGCTTTGGCCTTCGCATCAGCTGCAGCTTTTGCCTTAGCTGCACTATCATCAACTACCGGAGCAGCTGGTGCCGCAGGAGTAGCTGGTGCGGGGGTGCTTGCAGCCGGAGCTGGTGCAGAAGGAGTTTCAGGAACCTTACCAAGAATTGCATGTGCTCCTGCAAAACTTGACAGGGCTTCAAACTGATCGTCAGTTAATCCGTAGGCCTTTTTCAATGCGGCCAGACCCTGATTTACAGAATCAAGGGCCATGATCCGTTCTTTTTCATTCATTTCATGCTCTCCTGAATCATCCGCACCTTGTGGCACGACAGTTATAGTCTCAGTGGAAGCAACTGGCGCTGCAGCTGTTCCAGCTTGTTTTTTCAATTCTTCAGCTTCTGCTTTGGCGGCTGTGATAATAGCAGCTGCTTCAACTTTGGCTTTTTCAAGCAGTGCATCAGTGTCAACAGACTGAACAATGATCTGCTCAGGTGCCTCTTCTTTTGCTTTATCTGCTGTGGTTTCGGTAATGCCAGGACGTGGAAGAAGTTTTGCTCTTCCAAGAATCTCAGGTACTGCCTCTTCCCACTCAATGGCCATACAGTGAATACCGGCCACGCCTTCAATTTCTTTAACTTCATTGATGATATCTGCACAGATCTGAATACCTTCATTCTGCTTATCCTTTGCATCTTTCATGCGCTGGATCACTTCATCAGTTACATCCATACCCGGAACAAACTTTTTCATGTAACGTGCCATACCCAAAGATTTGGGTGGAGTTACACCGGCAAGTATATAACATTTTTCATGGAGACCAAGATCACGAACCATCTCCATGAATTTTTTGAATTTTTCTACGTTATATATGATCTGGGTCTGAATGAAATCAGCACCGGCAGCTACTTTCTTTCCAAGACGAACCGCACGATATTCAAAGGGATAGGCAAACGGATTGGCAGCAGCGCCAAGAAACAATTTCGGCTGGTGACTTTTAATCTCTTCACCACACTGAAACTTTTTATCATCCCGCATGCCCTTCATCATGCCAAGCATCTGAATGGAATCCATGTCAAAGACACCTTTTGAACCGGGATGATTACCAAACTTCTGGTGATCACCGGTAAGACAAAGAAGGTTCTTTAATCCAAGCGCCTGAGCACCAAGGATATCAGACTGCATACTGATCCTGTTTCGATCACGGCAAGTCATCTGAATGACTGGTTCCAGTCCTTCTTCTTTGGCTATTAGACCTGCAGCAATGGATGACATGCGGACGATTGCTGTCTGGCAGTCTGTGATATTGACTGCATCCACGTTTCCTTTCAGCAGCCCTGCTTTTTCGCGGACAACATCAGGATTACCGTTTTTAGGAGGACCAAGCTCGCCGGTTACGACGAATGTTCCTTCTTTTAAGAGTGTTTCAAGGTTACTACCAGACTTCATCGGCTGGACTCCTTCGAAAATTATGTTGATTAGGTTGTAAGTTTACTTCCTACTTCTTACCACAACCCATTCCGGCAATACCCTCACCGGAACCGATATCACGACGCATCTCCATATCAAAGAGAACACGATCCTGCTTCTTGTTAATTCCAAGAGCTTCACGTTTTTCGTCAATGGCTTTGATCATCTTTTGAGCAAGTTTGATTGGATCTTCTTCGTAATCCCAACAGGCACCGTATTCTTCTTTCATGCCATCAATGATAAAATCATTCATTTCCTTGGAACCGGTAACCGGGAGATTCTGGAAGATAACGTGGGCACCGGAAGTTACAAAATACTGGCCAATGGCTACAGCTTTTTCGCTCATCCATAATGGTGCAGTTCCGCAAGCAGGAAGCTCTGAGATATCATCTCCAAGACCACCCTCTTTGACCATCTCGGTAAGAGCAATAAGAAGACGACTGTTATCAACACAGGAACCAACATGCAGAACAGGTGGCATACCAACGGTTTCGCAGACACTTGCAAGTCCCTCACCGCAATATTCTGCAGCAGCTTCCGGACGCATAAGTCCCATACGACCAAGGGCCTGTGCCGCACAACCTGTAGCCAGTACCAGAACATTGTTTTTCAAGAGCTCTACAGCGATCTTGAAATGTACATCATCGCTGTATTTAAAATGCTCACAACCTACCAAGGCACCAATACCTTTAATACGACCGTTGATAATATTATCATTTAATGGACGGTAACTCTGGCGAAAGCGTCCACCAAGCATGTAGTTGATTGTCTCATGGCTGAAACCAACAACAACATCAAACTTCTGATCTGTTGGAATGTAGAACTCACCACGTTTTTTGAAATTGTTAATAGCATGGGTGAGAATAGCCTTAGCCGATCCCATGGCATCCTTCTCTTCAAACTGCATATGAATCGCATCGGGCATTTTTGCACGATAGTTGGTAGTGATGATATCGGTATGTTTACCTTTTACAACCTGGGCAACTGACTGCATTACACACTGCACATCCACAACCATGGCTTCAACTGCACCGGTTGCAAGAACCATTTCCTGCTGGATAAAGGAACCTGCAACTGGAATTCCACGACGCATAAGAATCTCATTTCCGGTACAACAGACACCGGCAAGGTTAATTCCCTTGGCACCGACCTTTTTAGCCAGGGCAAGTATTTCAGGATCTTCTGCTGCCAGACAAAGAGATTCAGCCAGAAGCGGCTCATGGCCATGCACTGTAATATTAACCTGATCAGCTTTCAGTACGCCAAGATCGATTAAAGCACGTCTTGGAACTGGTGTTCCAAACATAATATCAGTAAGCTCTGTGGAGAGCATTGAAGCGCCCCAACCATCAGCCAGTGAGCAGCGTGCAGCCTGCTTCATGATATTTTTATATTCCTGATCAACACCCATATGGGTACGATGCATGGTTTCAACAACTTCACGGTCAATTCCACGAGGTTCTACACCTTTATCTTTCCACATTTGCTGCGTCTTTTCCGGAGCACGTTTGAGCATGGTCAAGGTACCGGTCTGCTGTCCAAATTCAGCAAGAGCTTTTTCGCCAAGTTCAAGAGCGATCTCTTCCTTGGTTCTTCCTTCAATCTCAATTCCAAAGACTTCCGCCAAAGTGTGTAACTTTTCTTCATCTTTAATTCCGTGAGGAGTGTTTCCCTTGGCCGTTTCAATAAAGCCCATTACCATCTCACGAGCATGGTCTGTATGTGCTGCAGTTCCGGCAGCGACAATACGGGCAAAGTTTCTGGCAACTACAGTTGCAGCGGTAGCACCACAAACACCAACCATCTGTTCTACACCATCAATGATCTGGCAAGGGCCCATGTTGCAAATTCGACAACAGGTACCGCCTGAACCAAAGAGACACGCCGATACTCCACGATCTTCAATACGATCGTATGCAGTACGTACCTGCTTCGCCAAATCCTGATTTAACAGATCTTTGGTTGAAGCAAGGGTAATATCGTTACAGGATGTGCATCCACCTTTGCTACTGCTCATAATTATCCTCCAGAAAACAGTGAGAGACAGTTTCTTTATCAGAAGCCATCATTAATCCTAAATATTTTTTATATCAGATTAAGTTCGCAGCCATTTTTGCGGCCTGAACTGTATTTTTCATCAGCATGGTGATGGTCATGGGACCAACTCCACCAGGGACAGGAGTAATGCAGGAAGCAACTTCCTTAACGGCGTCAAAATCAACATCACCTGCAAGGATTGCTTTTCCGTTTGAAGCCTGACCAATGCGGTTAACACCAACATCAATAATTGCAGCGCCTGGTTTAACCATGTCAGCCGTAACCATTTTAGGCACACCAACTGCAGCAATGATAATATCTGCGCGCCTGCAATGAGCTGCCATATCTTTAGTTCTTGTGTGACAGAGAGTGATAGTTGCATTCCCGCCATCACGTTTTTGCAGCATAAGGTTTGCAATAGGTTTACCAACGATGTTTGAGCGACCAATCACAACAACTTCTGCGCCACTTGTTTCAACACCTGAGCGGGTAAGCATCTCAAGAATTCCGTGTGGGGTACAAGGCAGGAAGCACTGCTCGCCAAGAACCATTTTACCAACGTTGATTGGATGGAAGCCATCAACATCCTTAGCAGGATCAATGGCAATAAGAACATTTGCTTCATTTATATGCTTTGGCAGTGGCAGCTGCACGAGAATACCGTTTACAGCTGGATCAGCATTACATTTTTCAACCAGCTTAAGAAGATCTTCCTCAGTAGTATCAACATCAAGAGTCATCTGCTCAGAATTGATTCCAAGAGCTTTTGCAGTTTTATTTTTAGCAGCGACATAAGACTGAGAAGCAGGATCCGCACCGACCAGAATGGTCACAAGACCCGGTACAATATTATGCTTTTCTCTCAGTTCGGTCACTTCAACTGTTAATTCTTCACGAATCTCTTTTGCTATCTCAATTCCGCTGATCAGTTTTGCTGTCATTCCAAATCCTCAAAGTAAGTCAGATGTCCGCAAGCCATAAAACCCCGACACATCATTTAGTTGCCTGTTAATTTGAGCGCCCCAGTGCTCTATTCAGGAGTCTGTCGTGTGATAAAAACTAAGGGAGAATCTTCACCAAATCCTTTGTGAAGCAAGGGTCTCAGTGATTACGAGGAAGTTAAATTAACGTAGTTTTCAATTTTATTCAAGTACAGATCAATTTTTTTTGATTTATTGTTCAAAAAAATCGATACATGACCTTTGTGGTCGAAATCTCAGTCCTTAACTAAAAACTTTTACTTCTATTTTAATGTTGTCTTTTAAAAGTGTTACCAAAATATTTCAGCTAAGCAAAAGCATAACTATTCACCAGTTTTCAGCCTAAGACAACCTGAACACAAGCTAACAACAGCTTCTTTATACACTTCAGGGAATTGCATATCGAAACCTGATTACCATCGAACCTCAGTTTTGTTCAATTTCTGCGATCTCGTCATTCCGGACTTGATCCAGAATCTTGTGAAAACAGCTAGTTCCCAAGAGATTCCGGATCAAGTTCGGAATGACTGAGGCGATAGCTGAGCTTCAGTGGTAATCAGGTATCGAAAATAGGTTTGCAGGATGCTGTTTCACCGCAATAACCTAAAAAAAGCCTCAACTTTTATTTTTGACAAGCTAAAAAAAGTGTTGTAGAAACCCATTTTGTGACATCATTATAATAATGACAAATTGATGAAAAATCGGAATTCAAGATGGATTTGTAAAAAACTTCATATTCGAGGCACGCAGAATTCACATCATTTCGGCGTACCAAGGTACATTCAAATGATGTGAATTTTGCAGTAACGAAAAAGATGGAGAGTTTTTATGAATCCATCAATAATAACTCTGTTACTTATTTCTATCACGTCTTACTCAACGCTCTCTTACGGACTTATCTTTGGTGAACTCTCTACATTTTGACCCTTCATGGCGTTCTTATTTCCTCCTGGCATCCTCACTTCTTCTGTTTAGTGGCTGCGCCTCTTCCTGCATTGAAGGAAATTGCAGCAATGGTGCTGGCACCCGTTTTTTTGATAACGGTGAGCGCTACGAAGGACAATGGAAAAATGGTAAACGACATGGTCAGGGAAAGGCCACTTCTGCAGATGGTGATATGTATACCGGTCGGTGGAACCAGGGCGCAAAACATGGCATGGGTGTTACTACAAATGCCGCTGGCGATCGCTACGAAGGTTCCTGGAGAAATGACAAAGCCCATGGAAAAGGGAGTATGACACTGGTTATGGGGGATCGTTTTGAAGGAAACTGGCAAAATGGCACCAAACACGGGAAGGGAAAAATCACCTATGCAAGTGGCGCCACTTATAAGGATATCTGGCACAATGGCAAGGAATCCGGCAATGGCATTTACACCACTGTAGACGGCAAACACTATACTGACAAATGCCTTAGTGGAAATTGCAGGTCAGGTTACGGTATTGCCACAAAAGTTAATGGCGAAAAATATTCCGGTGAATGGCTAAACGGAATGCGACATGGTCGCGGTGCTCTTCATTCCGCCAACGGAGATGAGTACACAGGAGAATGGGTACGAAACCATAAAACCGGTTACGGCACATTACAGACAAGCAAAGGCAACAGCTATATCGGTAACTGGAAAAATGGTGTCTGGGAAGGTCACGGCACCTATAATTCCAGCAGTGGTACACGTTTTGTCGGCGAATGGAAAAATGGCAAGATGAACGGTAGCGGTACATTGCGATACCCAAATGGACGCCGCTATGTTGGGGAATGGAAGAATGGTATAAAGGATGGCCGTGGAATGATGATCTTTCCAAGCGGATTTAAATACTCCGGAGAATGGAGAAACGACAAGATGGTTAGGGCATACTAATATAAATGACGAATACCGAACAAGGAATTACGAACCGCAGAAGTTAGAAACTTCGCCATTCGTCATTTCCTGTTCGATATTCTGCGGTTCGTTGCATTACTGCGAAACAGCAACCACCACACAATTTCACATCGCTACAATTGGCAGATACTCAGGATCCCAGCGCATTTTCCGAAGCAACTCACCCATCCTCGCCTCATCCCCTTCATGCTGAAAGTTTGAGAAAACACATGGCCTGCTGACACCATGCTCAACGGCAGACATGGCAACGGCAAGGGCAACTTTCCCACTGACGTCTTTCAAAGAACTAACGGCAGGAACCAGCAACCCTTCTTCCATTTCGGCCTTCGAAACGCATGAAGAAACAGCGTGAGCAGCAGCTGTAAAAAACTGCGGCAACACTTCTCTGGCACCGGAGCCAAGTACTCCAAGCCCTACACCCGGAAAAACAAATACATTATTACACTGACCAATACGGTGAGTAGTACCATTATGCTCAACCGGATCAAACGGGCTTCCCGTTGCCACAAGAGCTTTTCCATCTGTCCAACGATAGATATCTTCCGGCAGGGCTTCTGCCATAACTGTTGGATTTGACAATGGCATAATTACAGGACGGTCTGTATTTTTATGCACAGCCTCGACAACTTCCTGAGTAAAACACCCTCCCACACCAGATGTACCTATCAACACTGTTACACCTGCCTGCCTGACAGCCCCAAGAAGATCGCAATTAGCTTCGTCTTGTAGCCATGGAACTTTCTCTTTATCCTTTGCAAACTTCATCTTGTACTCTTCAATGTCACGGTCTGTTGTCACAACACCACGTGAATCAAGGGTAAAGATTCTGTTTTTCGCTTCTTCTTCGGTAAGCCCTCCTGCAACAAGAGCTACACCAATTTGTTCAGCAACTCCTACGCCTCCGGCGCCTGCTCCATGCACGAGAAAAACCTGATCTTTCAGCTGCTCAAGCTTTATTTTCATGGCAGTAAGTATAGCAGACAGAGTCACAGCCCCCGTACCTTGAATATCATCATTAAAAGATATTAAATCATGGAGATAAGAATCACGAATGGCAAAAGCATTCTGTTTTGAAAAATCTTCCCACTGGCACAGTGCATTTGGAAATACATTTCTAAATGCAATGGCAAAACGTCTGATAAAATCGAGGTATTCGTCACCGGTTATACGACGATGCCGCCAGCCGAGATACTCATTATCAGCAAGTAATTTCTCGTTGTTTGTACCCACATCCAACGAGATAGGTAAACAGTGCCAGGGAGCAACACCTGCACCTTGCGTATAAAGCATGAGCTTACCAAGACAAATTGCAATTCCTCCCGCGCCCTGATCGCCAATACCTAAAATACCCTGATTATCAGTGACCACTGCAACCCGAATATCTCTGTGGATGTATCTGCGTAGAATATCTTCGGCCTGATCGATATTACCCGGATAAAAATGCAGACCATTCGCTTGACGAAACATCGAAGAGTACTGCTGAACAGCAAGCCCAACTGTTGGAGTGTAGATTATGCCCATCAGGTTTTCAATATCACTCTTGATTAATGCATGGGCAAGGGTCACATTACGATCAAAGAGAGAGCGAAGATAAATAAACTTCTCTATGGGTTTATCTTTCGAATTGACTTTAATAATAGAATTTTCCACCTGATGTTCAAGGGTTCTGACTGCTGGTGGAAGCGCGGCCTCAAGCCCCAGTCGTTTCCTTTCAGAAAGACTGAATGCTGTTCCTTTATTCACAAAACTAATCCCGTGAATAGTTGGCCCGCTGGCATACACAAGGATTTCCCTGGTATTGCCATATTCATCATATTTAAAACCGAACTGATTCTCTGCCATGTCATCTCCCAAGGCCATTACAGCCTGTACTCGACAATTGACTTTTTGCTGGCTATCCTCCATAATATGCCACCATGACACACTGGAAAGAAACACTGCAGGACTGCGTGACTAAACCCGCCACCCTGGCACGCCATTTTGAGTTTGATTATACTGTATTGGATGCGGCTTGTGCAAGCTTTCCAATGCGAATTAATCGTTATTATCTGGGCCTGATTGAGACCGTTAACGATCCCATCTGGAAACAGGCTGTTCCCGACACACTTGAACTGGAAGATAAGGTCTGTATTCCTGACCCATTAGGCGAAGAGCGTTTAAGTCCTGTGCCTGCAATTGTCCACAAATACCCTGACAGAGTACTGCTTTTTGTCGCTTTTGAGTGCGCCATGTATTGTCGCTTTTGCACGAGAAAAAGAATGGTTGGCAGCAGTGCAATGTGCGTTAGCGAAAAGGCAATCGAAGAGGGTATTGAATACATCAAAAAAACAGCTTCTATCCGGGAGGTATTACTCTCTGGTGGAGACCCGCTTTTACTGTCAGACAAAAAGCTTGATTCTATCCTTGGCAGGCTACATGCAATACCGCACCTTGAAGTTATTAGAATTGGCAGTCGTGTCCCCTGCACCCTTCCCATGCGAATCACAGAAAACCTTGCAAATATTCTAGGGAAATATCACCCGCTTTACATAAACACCCACTTTAACCATCCACGGGAGTTAACACCTGAGGCAGCTAAAGCCTGCACGCGCCTTGCCGGAGTCGGAATCCCTCTAGGCTGCCAGACCGTATTACTAAAAGGAATTAATGATAATGCTGAAACGCTTAAAAAGCTCTTCACCGGCCTTTTGAAAATACGAGTAAAACCTTATTATCTGTTTCAGGGAGATCTTAGCCTTGGCACAAATCATTTCAGGACCCACAGCAGCTGTGGTATAAATATCATGAAGCAGTTGATAGGATCCGTTTCGGGTATGGCAATACCAACCCTTGCACTGGATGCACCCGGTGGAAAAGGCAAGATCCCCCTTACTCCAGATTACATTATCTCAACAGGTACAAATCTCACATTCCGAAATTATTGTGGTGAGATTTGTTCATACCCTGAGAATGGCAAACCGTTATAAA